>JAAZLA010000069.1 GCA_012799545.1 Treponema sp. | reverse complement strand
TAGCTCCTCTAAATTCAAAATAATTGTTAAATAGATTGAACATCGCAATAATCAAAGGAAATTGTATGAGCAAAGGAAGGCAACCCATCATAGGATTATAGCCCGTTTCCTTATAGAGTTTTGCAAGCTCCATGTTCAATTTATCTGGTTTATCTTTATACTTATCTTGAATTTCCTTCATTCGTGGTTGTATTTCTTGCATTTTCAAGGTAGAAATAGAGCTTTTTTTGGTAAGAGGAAATAAGGCAAGTTTTAAAAGTATCGTCATAAGGATAATAGAAACACCCCAGTTTGGAATAATCTTATAAAAAACTTGCATAATCGCTTTCATAAAAATTTCAAGCCAAGATAGAATTCCAGAAGATTGCAAGCTATCATCAAAACGGATATTTGAAAGTCCCCAGTTATTTTCTGATAAAAGATTATATTTTTTTAAGTCCTTATCTGTTCGTGGCCCCACATAAATATAATAGGTATCTTTATTGTTTTTTTGAGAAATAGCATTTCTTGTCAAGAAAACTTGCGCATTCGTATAGTCATTTTTTTCTATTTTTGTGGAATACAGCGAGGGTCCCATTGTTTCTGGGTTTTGTGGATGCACTAAAATAGTAAAATATTTACCCGCAATTCCTGTCCATGTGTAGGGTTTGCTATACTCTTTTGTTGCATTATCTCCCAAAAGCTGTTTTTTTCTTTTATCTTTTGTATACGACATAAAGGTTCTATTTTCATAGCGATCCTTTTTTTTGTCATAATGTGGCCCTATTTGCGGAGATGTACGTAAAGTATAAGCTTTTCCATTTAGATTTAATTCAGAAAATGCAGAATTGCTGTTTTCTAATCCATCTATAATTACATCAAGTTGAAATAAATAATCATCTGGATGAAAGGTATATTGTTTTATTAAAGTAAAGGTGTCAAAAGAACCGTCAGCCTTTGCAAGTCGAAATTTTTTATAAAAGCCATAGGTATAGTCATTTATTTTATTTACTTGAAAAAGGTCATCGATAATTTTGCTATCATAGGAACCAAAGGAAAGGGAAAACGCACGATTTATTTCAGAAATAGAATCTGCCATTTGCACGCCTTTGTCGCCGTCCAAGTGATTTTTTAGCTCAAAATCGACAATATCTCCACCACGGTTTGAAAGAGTAATCTTCGCATTATTCGTTTCTATAAGAATCTTTTCTTCCGAAATAGAAACTTCTTCAGCAAAATTTTCTAAATGCACCATTTTTTCAAGATTATTTTGTGCATTTTCTTCGTTTGCAATGAAGGGTGTATTTTCTAGGTCCCTTACTACTTCTTCAACAGGATAATCTACGGGGGGATTTAAATATGTTTGCAAAAACATAAAGCCAATCAATACCAGAGATGATAAAACAATTGCCAAAATGGTATTTTTTTCCATTTTTACTCCTAATACTTACGGAACTGGATCATAGCCCCCTTCGTGAAATGGATGACAGCGTGAAATTCTCTTAATTCCTAAAAACAGCCCCTTAAAAGGACCATGTTTTTTTATAGCTTGAAGAGTATAATTAGAGCATGTGGGCTGAAATCTACACGTTGCAGGAAAAAGAGGCGAAATACATTTTTGATAAAAGCGAATTAAAAAAATAAAAATACGAGAACATATTTTTTTTAGCATAATAACCCTGCTTTTTTACATAATAGCCGTATTTGATTTTCTCGAATACTAATTGTATCATTTCCTGGATAGAATAAAAACAATAAATCATAGGATCGGGCTAGTTCACCCTTTAAATTTCGATACACTTCTCGGCTTATTCGTTTCGCAAAATTTCTTTGTACAGCTGTACCATAACCGCGAGGTAGTGCAAATGCAACTCTATTGAAGGCTAAATCTGAAGGTAAAAAAAAGAGCTTTGCACCTCGAACGCTCATCCTCTTGCCTGTTTTAAAAAGATTTTGAATCTCTTTTTTTTGTTTTACTCGTTCTTTTTTTGTAAAACCCCGGCTCTTAGACAAGCGCATCCTTCCCTAATAAAAATTAATATGGTTTCTTTTCATCAGAAACAGATAATTTATAGCGTCCTTTTGCTCTTCTTCGTTTTAAAATAAGTTTTCCACCACGAGTTTTCATTCTTGCGCGAAAACCGAATTTTCTATTTCTTTTGACTTTACTTGGTTGATATGTCCTTTTCATGGAACATCTCCTTTATTTATAAGAAAGTTTCCTTTCTAAATTTTTATTTTTTGTAGATACAGGTTTCTGAGTTTAGCATATTTATTATTTTTTGGTCAAGCTCTCTTGTTTTTTTTGGAAATATTTTTCAATTTTTCTAACTTTTCTTTCAAATCCTCTGGCAAATCTTCTTTTATTTGTATTTCTTTTTGTATTTCTTTTTGTCTTTCTTCTCTTTCTTCTTTTTTTGGCGCTTTAGGTATATTTTTTATACCAAAATCGCTGCCTTTAAGGCGAAACGCAATACTCGTAATTTCAAGAGCTGGGATTTTTTTCTTTAAGCCTCGTAAAATATAGCTATTATAAAATTGCAAGGTTTGAATCCAACCTGAATGATCTACTTCAACCAATAAAACCTTGTTTACGAGGTCTATTATTTTTGTATGCGAATAAAGTTTTTCCCCTAAATATATATTTTCTTCAAAGCCTGATTTTTTTGGCCCTCGAATAGAGCAAATAATGTCTTTCCATACGTTTCGAATACTAACAGCATTTTCTACCATTTCAGAATCTACTCCGTCCATGTATTTTGCTAAAATATTGGATATACTAGAAATTGCATCATCTTTCATCCCAATGTCCTTTTTGTATAGTATACACCTTTGTTTTAGATTTTACATATTTTTCATAGGGTTCACCTGGCAAAAATGTTGCAAAAAGTTGTTCGTATTCAGGCAATAAATGCATTATTTTTTCCCGTTTTCCTGGATCCAGTTCCAATAACACATCATCCATAAGTAAAATGGGTTTTTTATGGTTTACTTCAAAAATATATTTTGCTTGTAAAATACGCAGTAAAACCGATAACAAACGTTTTTGTCCCGTAGATGCAGTTAAAACAAAATTTTCCCCATCTTTTATAAAAATAATTCTATCCCTATGTGGACCTGAAACACTTGTGCCGAGATTTTTTTCAATTCCTTCTTTAGCCTTTAAGTGCGCTTGTATTTCGTCTTTATTCATTTTTTTCCACGATGAATGATATGAAAGACTTAATCCAGAAATACCGCTTATTTCTTCGTACAAAGAACTTAAATCGCGGTTAAAAAAAAGACTTATATCTTCTCGCTTTTTTCGTATTTCCATACCTGTCTGTATAAGATTTTCTGTAAAAACAGGCAATAAATCAAAGTTTTGTTCTTTTAGTACAATATTTCGCGAACGAAGGATTTTTTTATATTTTCGCAAGCTATCAACATAGATATTATTGTGTAAGCTTATGGACTGGTCTAAAAAAAAGCGCCTTTTTTCTGGCTCTCCTGTTACAAAGTCTAAATCTTCATGACAAAACACAATACAAGGAATCGCATTTATCAACTCTTTTCTATCTGTTATTTTTTTTCCGTTTTTGAGAATATGTTTTTTACCATTTTCAAATTTTATCACAATTGAATGTGTAATTTCATAAGAATCTTTGTATAAAGCTTTTATACTATAGGCAGAATGCGGTTTTTTTATAATTTCTACATCGTTTTTTGTACGAAAAGATGAACCATAGGAGCAAATATATAAGGCTTCTAAGAGATTTGTTTTTCCTTGCCCATTATCGCCTTTAAAAAAAACTTCTTTTGATAATAAATCAATACTGGCATTTTCTATATTTCTATAATCTACAAAAGATAAAGATAAAAAGGGCAAAAAATATTACTCCATTTGCATAGGCATAACAATGTGGAAAAAATCTTTTTCTGGTTCAGATTTTACTGTTACAGCTTTCATAGAAGAAGTAAAATCAAAACGTATTCGTTCGGTATTGATTACTTTCATAGGTTCTTCAATGTAAATATAATTAAAAGCCATTGTTATATCTTCACCGCTATATTTACAGGGAATTTCTTCTTTTGCACTTCCTATGTCCGATTCTTGAGAGCTGATTGTTAACAAGCCGTCAGAAAGAGCAAAATAAACTCTATGTGATTTTTGCTCAACGAGAAGTCCAACACGTTTTAATGCATCGCCTAAGTCTTTTTTATCTACTTCAAAGGTGAAATCTTGTTTTTCTGGTATTACTCTTTCGTAGTTTGGAAACTGTCCTTCAATTAAAACAGAAGTAAAAATATAGTTTCCAAATTTTACAATAATCATATTGTCAACGAAGGCAAGAGAAATACTACCTTCATTTGGTGCACGTTTTAAAATAATGTTTAGAATTTTTGGTGGTACAATTGCTGGAGAAAATTCTTGTACTCCTTGATAAAGAGCTTTTGAAATATATGAAAGGCGTCTACCATCAGTTGCAACTAAGATTAAAGCATCATCTTTTTTATCAAAATATACACCGTTCATAAAATATCGTGTTTCGTCATCTGAAACAGCAAATATTGTCTGTGTAATCATATCTTTTAAGTCCTGAATAGGAACTTCTATAAAGTTTACTTCATCGGTATTTATAAATTCTGGAAATTTATCGCTTGCCATGCTTTTTAACTGAAATTTTACTTTTTTTGCAATTGGCTTAATAGTAATTTTTGTTTCATCTTGTATAAATTCTACTTCTCCTGAAGGAAGAGAAGTTAAAATGCTCATAAGTTTATCACAAAAGATAGTTGTTTTTCCTTCTGTTTCAATTTCAATAGGAATTTTTGTTTCAAAGTTTACTTTTATATCTGTTGCTTTAATGGTAAGGGTATTATTTTCTGCAATAAACAATACATTAGAAAGTATAGACAATGCATTTTTTGTTGCAATTATTTCTTGTGCAATGCTTATTTCTTTAAGCATTGTATCTTTGTCAAATGTGAATTTCATGATTCCTCCAAAATACCTTATTATTATATATATATAAATAATAGTAATAGTAATAATAGGCCCTGTTAATATCTTAAAAACCTAGTTAATTCTTTATAGTGTAAGGTTTTATTTTGTGTATAAGTATGAAATTTTAACATTTACTTATGCACATATTCCTTTTATTGATTAGTCATACACATAGAATAACAAGATTGTAACATATTATGCACAACTTGTCTAAGCTATTTTTTTGCGTCTTTTATGGTATTTATCAGCAAATGAATGTTCGATTGTAGATGGGTATCTGTTTTTACGAGCTCTTCTATTTTTTGACATGCATGCATAACGGTTGTATGATCTCGCCCTCCAAACTCAGCTCCTACTTCTGTTGTTGAAAATTCGGTAATTTCTCGTGCTATATACATAGCTATTTGTCGTGCTGTAGCAATGTTTTTTGTTCTTTTTCGCGCTTTTAAGTCCGTAAATGAGAGGTTATAATGATCGGCTACAATTTTTTGAATTTTTTCTATGGAAATATTTCCTTGTCGTGGAGATGTAAAGGCGTCGCGTAATTGTTGTTTTGCGATTTCCAAGGTAATTGTTTTTCCGATGAGTTCTGTATAGGCAATAATTTTTGTAATAGCTGCTTCTAAATCACGTACGTTTGAAACAACGTTTTCTGCGATTAAATCTATAAT
>JAAZLA010000068.1 GCA_012799545.1 Treponema sp. | reverse complement strand
TCCGCATCACTTGTCATATTTCTGTTTTTAATATTTTGCTTTACCGCATCAATATTTTCTTTTATAAATCTATAGTCTAACATAGGGATATCATAGTATTCTTAAGGACTCTTTTCAAGTAGTTCATTGACTTTAGTCAAAAATACAGGTAAAATTGAACAATACTGAAAGTGTACATATACTATTCTTACAAAATATAGAGGTTTTTCGTGTTTCTAAAAAGTCTTGAAATGTTTGGCTTTAAATCTTTTGCCGATCGTACTAAAATTGATTTTGCTACTGGTATAACAGCCCTGCTTGGTCCCAATGGTTGTGGGAAAAGCAATGTTGTCGATGCGGTAAAATGGGTTTTGGGCGAGCAAGCAGCAAGGTCTCTTCGCGCTGAAAAAATGGAAGACGTTATTTTTAATGGAACAGAAACGCGAAAGGCATTGAATTTTGCAGAAGTTGCTCTTACCCTTGCTAACGATAACGGCTTACTTCCACTGGACACCAGCGAAATTCAACTCAAGCGCCGTTTATATCGCTCAGGTGAAAGCGAATACTTTATCAACAATACGCAGGTAAAACTCAAAGATGTGCGAGAACTTTTTTGGGATACCGGTGTAGGTAAAACAGCTTATTCTGTCATGGAACAGGGAAAAATCGACCAAATTTTGTCGAGTAAGCCAGAAGAGCGGCGTTTTTTATTCGAAGAAGCTGCGGGAATAACTCGATTCAAGGCGAAACGGGCTGAGGCTGAGCGTAAACTCGAGCGAACCGAAGAAAATATGCGCCAAGTCGACGGCATTCTGGGGGAAGTAAAGCGAAGTCACGACTCCCTCAAAATACAATCCGATAAAACTCATCAATACCGTGCCTTACGTGAATCTATTTTTAACTTTGAGCTTGATATTCAGCTCTTGCGTTTAAAAGGCTTTATAAACGACAAGGGGCGCAAAGAAGAAGACCTAAAAACCGCAAGTGAAAAAAGAGATATTGCACGAAAAGAAATAGATGAGATAAATGCTTCCGTTGCTGAACACATGGATGCGGTAAACGAAATGCAAACAAAGCTCATCGCTATGAACCAAGAAATTTTTGGACTTGCTGCGGAGCAAAAAGGAAAACAAGATCAAATAAAAATTGTTACTGAGCAACATGCAGAAGCAAAGGCAAAAATTGCGGTTTTGGAAAATCGGAAAAAAAACCTCGAAGAGCAAATAGAAAATCTCCAAGAAGAAATAGACGAAAAAGAAGCAAGTTTGCATCAAATTCACAAAAGAATCGATGATATTGTAAACAATATTTTAGAATTTGAAAGCAATATAAAGCTTGCTTCAAATCAAATCTATAAAAATAGTGATGATGTAAAAAAACTCGAAGGCGATATAGATAGTCTTGAAAAAGAAAACCGAGGCTTTCAAACCGAACTCGAGGCAATTACCGAAGACATTGTAAGTGAACTTGACCAAAAATTAAAAGATGCGGGCTATTCTTCAAAGGCACATGAGGAGGCTCTCGAAAAATTTACAGCTCTTATGGCAAACATAAAGCGCCTTGCTTCTTCAAAAAAAACAATCTCTCAAGACTTTTCTGCTATTCAAGAACATACTGAGAGCGATATTTCCCAGTTTTCACAGATGGTGGTTTCGTCTTTTTCTGAACTTGAAGACTCACTCAAAGATTTGGAAAACGCCTTTGATGAGTATAAAAAAACAAGCTTACATTTTATAGATGACTTTTTATCTCCAGAAGGTATTATTACCAAAAAAAGACGCATCGATGAAAAGATAAAACAGACGCTTCAAAAAATGCAAGAAAAAAAACAAGAGATTGTAAAGCTCGAAGAAGAAAACAAGGTTTTATCTCAAAAGATTAACGAGTATCGAGAGACGCTCGAAAAACTACGTATCAATCAAGCGCAGATGAAAAGCGAGGTGCAAGCTTCAGAAGACCAAATACGCATAATCCGCCGCGAACTACGTAACCAAGAAAATGCCTTATCCGATTTAGAAAACGAAGTATTTACAGAAAAAAAACGCTCAGAAGAAATAAACGAGCAAATCATAGAGCTTGAAGGGGAAATTGCCTCGATTGAACATAGGGGACGGACACTTACAAAAGAGCTTGAAAATCTTGAGTACAGCATTAGCTCCAAAAATAAGGATGTTTCTGGAAAGCAAGATGCGGTTCAAAAGAAAACACAAGAGCTCGGTAAATATCAAGCACAACTAGAAAAAATAAATCTCGACATTGTTACCATAGATACGGAAATACGTAACTTAAAAGACAATTTTAGAGAAAGCCATTCACGAGATTTGCTTGAGTTTGAAGAAAAAATGTATACCATAACTGAGCCGATTATGAGTTTGCGAGAATCTTTGTCAAAGGCTCGACAAGAATTAAAAGACATAGGCTCGGTAAACCTTATGGCGCCAGAAGAATTTCTTGAAGTAAAAGAGCGCTATGATTTTTTAACAAAGCAAATTGCTGACCTTGTAAAAGCACGAGATGACTTAAAGCGCATTACCGAAGAAATTCGCGCTGAATCTACTGAGCTTTTTATGGCAACCTACAACAATATAAAAAAGAATTTTCACAATATGTTCCGTCGTCTTTTTGGAGGAGGGAAGGCAGAACTGCGCCTCACAGACCCACAAAACGTACTGGAATCTGGTGTAGAAATTTTTGCGCAACCGCCGGGAAAAAAACTTGAAAACATAGCTCTATTATCTGGTGGTGAAAAAACAATGACCGCAATCGGACTTTTATTTGCAACATACATGGTTCGTCCCTCTCCGTTCTGCTTGCTCGATGAAATTGACGCAGCCCTCGATGAACAAAACGTTCTTCGCTTTGTCCATACATTGCGTGAATTTGCAAATGTAAGTCAGTACATTGTTATAACACACAATAAAAAAACAGTAACCGGAGCCGGCACAATGCTCGGCGTAACGATGGAAGAATCTGGCGTAAGTAAGGTTATTACGATTCGTCTTGAAAACGAGGGCGCTAATTCAGACTCCTCCATACCGTATATTGAACCATTTGAAGAGGAAGATGTTCCCCTAGAAGAGGATGTGTATATGCCACCGCATCCACCCAAGCGAGTGAGGAACGAGCAAAGATAAACTAGGCATTAGTTTTTTACAAGGATGATACGTGATTGATCGAGTAAAACAAGTTTTTAGAGCCTTTCAAGATTTTATTGCAAATCTAACTTATAGTATCTTGCAAAAAACAGGTCTCGATGTTTTTTATAAAAAATATCCAAAACGTTTCTTTACTGTCTTATCGATTATCCTTGTGGCTCTTTTTTTAAGTGTAACCGTATATGGAAAGGTATTTATAAAAAAAGCGGTGATTCCCCAAAGGGAAATCTACAACTTTGATTTAGATCAAGACTTGCTTCCGCCAGCTGAACCACTTTTTCGCGAAGAATATTATCTTTCTAGAGAACAAAAAGAAAAATGGAGCGATGAAGATATTCAAGAATGGTTTACTATACCAAACGAATATATGATAGAAAAACTGCATGATGACAATACTCGTTTAATTCAAGGCATAATGGAGGGAAGTCCATGAAAATACATAGCCAAAACTTTTTTTTGAGAAGCATTTTTTTTGCTTTCGCTTTTCTTTTTTTTACCTTTGTCTCTTGTAAATCTAGGCCCGAGCAGGTCGCAGTCGAAGAAGCTCTTTTAAGTGAAGCACTTGTCGAAAATCTTGAACCCCTCGCAAGTGATGTAGAGCTAGATGAAAAAGATGAGAGCATGCTTGAAGAGGGAATTGTAGTCAGCGACTGGCTTGAAAAAAGCGAAGAAGATAATAGAAGAGATAAACTCGACTTAATCGACTTAGTTGATTCAAGTGATAGTGATACAAGTGCTACAAACTATATAAGTGATGTAGACGATACAAGTGATATAAATAATTCAACCGATACAAAGCCTATCCCCGATGAGCTTGTTGGAGAAGATTTTGAAACTATCGAAGAAAAAAACGACATTCTTTTTGAAGAGCCAATCGTAGAAAGTCTTGGCTTTTTTCCAGAACAGGATTTAGAGAGCGATGAAAATCAAGCTGTTTTTGACAATGTTGTTTCCGATGAAGTTGCAGATAGCGATAAAAGTGAAAAAAAACTCATTCCCGTTCAAACACAAGAAGTAAAAACAGAAGCGAAAATATGGCAAGGCAGTTTGGAAACAGAAAAAACAGATACAATATCAAGTACCGAAGAAGCGATAACAGAAATTGAAGGTTTACAAAGAACACCGATTCAAGTTCCAAGTCCGCCTGCTAGTCCGCAAGTTGCCGAGCTAGCACAAGCGCCACAAATCACACAAGCACCAGTAGTGCAAACTCCAATCCCTAGTCACCCGATTCAGGAAGCGACAAAAGTCCAGGAAATAAAAACCGAGAATATTCAAGAAGCGCAAGTAAGTCCACCAGAGGAAAAAAGCCTACCAGAAATAAAGGAGCTTCCAAGTAAAACAAAGGCTGATGCAAAAAACAATCAGTTTTTAGAAATACGCTATCCAGGAAGTGGTTGGATTTATATAGGAGAAGAAGGGCAGGAAAATTTTGTATCCTATGTGGGCAGAAAAATAGTAGATGGGGATACACTTTTTACTTTGAAAACAACGAAACCAGGGCTTACTCGCCTTGAGTTTTATAAATCGGATCCACTTTCACGATCATATATCGAAGATACAATTGAATTGACTATAAGTGATGAAAGAGCCCTTGATTCTGAAAAAAAACTGATTGACAGCTATGACTACGAAGATGCTTTGAAAGCGCCAGAGGCTATAACTGCAGAAAACGAAGGGCAAAAATCTCTTGCAGGGTCTCAGTCAGCTTTGAGCGATGAACCTGAGCTAGAAGAACTCGCTTTTTTACCGCCAGTTGAAACAATGCCGAGCGAAATGCTTTTGGCACGTGCAAAAGAGGCCATAGCAAACAATAAGCCTGAGGATGCCCTTTTATATCTTGACGAATTTTTACGTGTCAGTTTAGACAATACTGACGAGGCTTGGTTTTTGCGTGGACAATTATACGAAAAACCCGGAAAAATGCGAAATATACAGCTTGCACGAGAATCGTATCAAACCATTGTCGACGCCTATCCTTCGAGTGCATTTTGGAAACAAGCCAGTGATAGAATTTTGTATATTGATAAATTTTTCTTTATAATTAAATAAAAGTACCTATAAAACGCCACTAATAAGGTATGAGCCTTATTAGTATATATAAATGGAAAGAAAAGTTCCATCGCTTTTTATCCTTTCTTTGTGGGAATGAAAAATGCCTGCGTTGCGGAGAAAGGAGCGTTTTTTTATTGTGCAATCCTTGCCTTGCAGATTTTATGGAAACCCCAAAGGATTTAACTAAATACTGCAATAAATGCGGTAGTTTTCTTGTAAGTGAAAAAGAAACCTGTCTCAGTTGTCGCGATTCACCTTTGCTGGAACATGTCGATTTTGTCTTACCACTGCATTCCTATCGTTTATGGAAAAAGGAAATTTTATTTTACTGGAAAATTCTGGGAAACCGTTCTTTTTCACCGGTTATTGCAAAAATGTATGCAGAAGTTTTGGAGCGCTTTTTCTTTGGCATAGCCCTTGTTCCCATACCACCGCGTCCGGGAAAAATACGAAAAACAGGCTGGGATCAAATAGACGAAATTACAAAGATACTCTCGTTAAATAAAAAACATAAAATCTCAAACCTTTTAAAACGTGTAAGCCGTAGACAACAAAAGAAAATGAACCGACAGGAGCGCTTAGATACAATCGGTCGAGTCTATGCTTTAAAAGATGGTATAAAAGACCTACCGTCAAAAGTTGTTTTAATCGATGATATTATGACAACTGGGGCAACCTTGGAAAGTTGCGCGCTCGTGCTCAAAGAAGGTGGAGTTAAAGAAGTTTACGCCCTTTGTTTATTTATAGGTTCTTAAAGACTCAGTTTTTGAGAGGTCTTTTACATATTCTCGTATTTTTGTACTTCTTCTTGTAAATGTACTATTTCTACACCTGCTTGCGAGAACATTTCAAGAGAATCTTTGCTATCATGGTATTTTTTTTCGCAAACAACTCGTTTAATGCCACAATTGATTATAAGCATGGCACAGGTTCTACAGGGCGTCATCTTGCAGTAGAGCGTCGCTCCGTCAATGGCAATCCCTCGTTTTGCTGCCTGTGTTATAGCATTTTGCTCTGCGTGCACCGTGCGAACACAGTGCTGTGTTACCTCGCCACTCTCATGCACCATTTTTTTTAGCTTATGCCCAACATCATCACAATGCGGCAAGCCAGTTGGACTACCAACATAACCGGTAACAAGGATTTGATTCTCTTTTGCTATAACACAACCACTTCGTCCCCTGTCGCAGGTAGCACGTTTTGCCACCGTTTGACAAATTTCCATAAAATATTCGTCCCAGCTGGGTCTTTTATAGGCTTTTTCAGTCATTGTGATCGTTCTCCATTTTGTATAGATACAGTTCTTCTAGACTTGGCATCCATATATACTCTTTTTCGAGCAGCTTTATTTTTTCTTCCAATGGTAGCTCTGCAATGTTTTCTAGTTTTTCTAAAAAGAGAACATAGCTTTCCATTTGTATGTTTGACGAGGGCAAAACTTTCGTTATAAGCCAGCGATCTTTATGAAAAACAAGTTCTACATAGTCTTCGCAAAATTCTACAACGAGGTCATCTTCACCCTCATTTTTGATAAAATAAAATTTGACAGTATATTGTCTCTTTTCATTATCTGCTATATCAGGTACTGCAATTTTATTTTGCGCACTTGCTTTTTGAGAAAAAGGATTGAGAAGCATATCTCCAATCCTTAGATGGCTAATCCCAAACATACCAGAATCTACCAAACTTGCATTTTGTATTTTTTCTATGGGATGCACAAAGGGGCGTATGCGCTCATACGATTCTCTAGTCATTTTGACTACGTGATAGGTAGCTATAATCGATTCATATGGCGACTTTGTTTTTTTGTATAAGAGATTTGATGAAAGGCTCAGGTCGAGCGTATTAACCGCCGTGTAATAGGCCTCGATCGTTTCAATATCACTTAAACCGAGGGAGTTTGGACCAGTTTTTTTATCTCTCATAAAACCTATGATGGTGAGGGCAAGGAGAAGAAGAGTAGCTGCAAAAATGATGAGTTTTGTTGCATGTTTTTTTAAGAAAATAATACGATTATTTCTCTTTTGTTTTTTTTCTAGCCATTCTTTTCGCTCTTTTTCTAGCAGTATATCTAGATTTTTTTCAGTTATCTCTGGTTCCAGGTAGCTTTTATCGAGGAGGGGCAAGGATGGCTTTTCTTTTTTCCCTTGAAGAATGGACTCTACCGCAAGAATCATATCTTGTGGAAAAGAGGGATTATATAAATGAAGTGGTATACATTCTGCGTATTGTATATGTTCTTGCCGTTTTTCTTCATCGAGACTCGGGTAGGGGAAGTCCCCTGTAAGATAGATATATATGTAGACTGCAAGGCAAAAGTCTATACTGTCTTGTCCACTGAGAGAACGGTTTCTAAAACGACCAAAGAACTCGCTTTTTTTTGTTTCAGACAAGGCATTAAAAGAGCGAAGACAGAGTTCTTGTGGTAAAAACAAGAGAGAGTCTTCTGAAACCAAAATGCCCATAGGACCAGTATTGGGGAGGGCTATGTTTTTTTCTAGCGCTTCTGTATAGGCTCTTTGTATGCGGTATATACTATCTTGTTTTTTTTCTCGCTCGCCTTCCATGAGAATCTCATAAAAAGACCTGCCTTCAAAGCCAGGACCAATGAGCGTCATTGTTTTTGACTTTTTACCAGCATCCTCTTGGGTGCCGGTAAAAAACCATTCTGTAAAATCAATTTCGCTGTCATTAAAGCTCACAAGGAAGCCTGCTTCCTTTAATAAAGGAAATAATTTTGATTGTGCAAACTCTCGGCTGCCTATTTCAGTGTGTAAACAGACAGCATCCTCATGAGCTTTTAAGTTCATTTAGCGACCTCTTGCATTATACAGATACTTGAAGTAATCCATAGATGTAGAAAAACTTGCGTCAAAGAGCGGTATTGTTTCCTGGTAGGATTCCAAGCTCTTCCAAAAGGTGTAAAATTCTGGATCTACAGAAAAAGCATCAGCATAAATTTTTGAGGCTTCAGCATCTGCCTTCCCCTTTATTTCCTGCGCTGTTCTAAAAGCCTCAGATTCAATGCGTTTTTTATCTTTTTCAAGTTTTCCGAGTTGGTCTGCTTTTTGCCCTTCACCAAAGGAACGATAGGCTTGTGCAACCTTATTTCTTTCTTTAATCATTCGGTTATAGACAGATTCAGTCATTTCATCAGAGTATTTTATTTGCCGTGGCAAAATATCGATAAGTTCTATTCCATATTGTGGCAGCATTTTTTGAGCCTCTATAGCCATCTCATTCGTCAAATGCCGTCTTCCCTTATGCACCGACTCAGACTTTGTCGCAACATTTATAAGAGAGCTGATTTGGTCCGTTGCCTCATCACTGAGCGATTCTATGCTTGGGTCAATACTCTCTTCTTCATTTATAAGGTTTGAAGAGCGAACAATTTCGCTCAACCTATTTTGGGTAATAATCGTCCTTGTCGCAGAATCTATAACATCGCTGAGCCTCGTATAGGCTGCTTCAAGCGTTTTAAAGGACTGATAAAAGAGCGCAGGGTCAGAAATCTTCCATCGACTCGTAGTATCGACTATGATAAACTGATTTTCCTTTGTCGGAATTCGTTGCGAGTCCCCATCAATCGATAAAATAAGTTTTGGATAGGTGGTAACAATGTCGATAAAAGGTATCTTAAAATACAAGCCCGCCTCGGTATGCGTTTCAACAATTTCTCCAAAGCGCGTTACAACCACTTGGTTTCCTTCATTGATAATATAAAAGGGTCCCATCATAAGGAATACAATAAAAACAGCAATAACAATAATCAAGCCTATAGTGAATTTTTTCATTGTACACCTCCGAGGTTTTTTATAGGTAGCATGTTGTCAAGCTTTTTATCAATAAGCGTTGTGTTTTGTTTTGCTTTGAAAATCTGCTCCATTGCTTCAAGATAGAGTCGGTCGCGAGTAACAGCGGGAGCTTTTCGGTATTCTTCGTAGACAGCAAGAAAGCGACTGACATCACCCTGCGCACGATTTACTTTATTTATCGCATAGCCTTCTGCAATTTGAATTTGTTGGTCTGCAACACCCTTCGCAAGGGGAATTTCTGCATTATAGCGTTCTAAACCCTCGTTTATAAAGCGCTCCATATCTTGGCTTGCCTTATTTACGTCTTCAAAGGCTGCTTGTACATCTGCAGGAGGAACAACGTTTTGTAACTGCACGGTGATAATATTTATACCCAATCCAAGAGATTTGAAGTTTTCGTTCATCATTTCTACTGCGTTATTTTGGATGTTGCTTCGTTCAGTTGTCATAACATCGAGAATAGCTCTATCGCCCACAAGGGTATTTATAACAGATTGCGAAATATCGCGAATTGTCTTTTGCTTATCTTTTACATTAAAAAGCCAAGCAGATGGGTCTACGATGCGGTATTGGATAATCCATTCAACATCCACAATGTTTAAGTCCCCCGTAAGCATGGTGGACTCTCTAAACATTTCGTTGCTGTATTTATTTGTTATACCGCCTTTAATTGTTTTATAGCCGAACTGCTCGGTTTGGACCACTTTTACTGGAATATTATAGTTTTTATCTATGCCAAATGGAAGCTTAAACTGTAGGCCTGAGCCGAGAGTTTTGTGGTAGCGTCCAAAGCGTGTTATAACCGCTTGTTCAGTTGCATCAACTATAAAAAAACTGGTAAATACAAGAATAAGGGCAAATAAAACAATAATCCCGAGAATAAATGTTCCTGGACTAAATTTCATTTGCTTCTTTTTGCTTGTTTCTTTTTCTTCGTTCATTTTAACTCCTCTTTTTATGTATGTAAAACTGTATACAGTCTGGAGACTAAGATTCTTTTACTAAGATACTCATTTTAGAGCTTTGGTGCAAGCAATTTTCCACTTGAAAGCTGTTTCGGGGTAATTTTTATCCCTAGTTTTTTTTCAAGCTTTGCAAACTCCCTCATTTCCCAGGCATCACCTATCAAAACATTATAGCCCGTATTGCCACTTCTTCCCGTTCTTCCTGCCCGATGTATAAAAAACACCTCATTTGAAGGATAGTCCATTTGAACAACATGGCTCACATCCTGAATATCTAAACCACGAGAAGATAAATCACTGGTGACCAAAACCTGAATTTTCCCGCTTCGGAAACCGTCGATAGCAGCCTTTCTTTCCTTCATGCTTGCACTCGCAAACAAAGAAGCAGAAGCGATTTTTCTTGCCGCTAACTTACTTGCTATGATTTGCACATCAGATAATTTTGAGGTAAAAACAAGGGTTTTTTTTGGCTTTACCGCAGCGAGAAAACTACGCAAGACATCAACCTTGTTTCTTTGCTCCGAAAACAAGGCAATATGTTCTATATTTTTCTGTAAAATATCTTCAGGTTCTATATAAATGCTTTCAATTTCTTTTTTTGCGCTGAGGGCTATTTTTTCAGAAAGATTTTCTTTCATCGTAGCCGAACAGGCGATGAGTTGCGATTCACTCGGCGTAAGGCTTGCAAGAAGCATCGTGTCATCGCGCAATTCCTTCGCCATAAGCCTGTCTATTTCATCGAAGACAATCGCTTGTAAACCAGCGAGTTTGAGTTTTTTTAAGTGAATCAATTCCAAAATTCTTCCCGGAGTCCCAATAACGACCTGCGGTTTTTCTTTGAGAAATTCAATTTGCCGTTTCAGTGAAGTTCCACCGATACAAAGATTTACCAAAAAATCGCCAAGGATTTGAATTTGTCCCTTTATTTGTGAGGCAAGTTCGTGAGTAGGGGAGACAATAATAACTTGGACATCTTTGTTTGCGAAGCTTACTTTTTCTAGTAGGGGAAGGAGATAGGCAAAGGTTTTTCCGGTACCTGTTTCAGATTCAAAAAAAACATTTTTCCCTTCAAGGATGGCAGGAATCACTTTTTCTTGAACCGCAGTTGGTTTTACAATGCCTTGTTTGTCTAGATTGTCTATAAATTGTTTTTGAAGTGAAAAAAAACTAAAACTTTGATTATCATTTTCCATTAGAAAAAGTATAGCACAGACAAATAATATATGCTATAATTCGAATAATGAAAATTGGAATAAATACCTTTGGCTGTGAACATGGAAGAAGTGGAATCGGCTCATATCTTATATCATTATTTAAAAACATTGACTCAAAAACGAAGCATGAATTTATATTGTTCGGGGAAGAAATTGACCGGTATACTTACTCAGAAGCCTTTGCAAATAGCTTTGAAGCTGTGCCTATTTCTACAAAAAAACCTGTTTTGAAGCTCTGGCATCGCATCGGTATCCTGTCTTTTATTAAAAAACAAAAATTCGATATTGTTCTCTATCCAAACCCTATTTCCTTTATGCCTGCTCGTTTTTCTGTTCCCTCGGTTGCTCTTGTACAAGAAATCGCTTCACGTGCACTCGCAGAAAAACCTTTTTTTAAAAGAGCTTTTATTGTACGTAAACTAAAAAAAGTACATAAAATAATTGCAGGAAGTCAGTATATTCGCAAGGATTTAATACAACTTGGCATAAAAGACGCTAAAATCGAAGTTATACACAATGGAATCGATCATAGTTTATTTTATCCGCATAGGGAATTGACGGGGGACACCCTTGTTATAAAACCTTTTTCTATAAAACGCCCCTATTTTATCTATGTATCTCGTTTGCAAGGCGAGCATAAAATGCACCGCGAGCTCATCGACGCATTTGATTTATTTAAAAGCAAAACAAAATCTGAACATAGATTGGTACTCTCTGGAAGCGATGGAGATAAGGCTGAACGCATTCACAAGGCTGTCGCCGCTTCTGCATACGCTGAAGATATTTTTTTAACAGGGCATTTTCCCCATGAAAACTTGCCAGAGCTCTATTCTTGCGCTGACGCCTCTGTCTTTCCCTCGATTGCAGAAGGTGTAGGTCTTCCCATCTTGGAAGCCATGGCAACTGGAATTCCTGTGCTCTGTGCAAAGGCTGGCTCCCTCCCCGAATTTGCCGGCAACTCCGCGATCTATTTTGATGCACATAACCCAGTAGAAATAGCTGAAAACCTTGAACGCATTGTAAACGACGAGAAATTACGAGAGACAATGATAGAAAATGGTTTAGACTGGGTAAAACGCTTTTCCTGGACTAAAACCGCAGATAAAACAATCGAAGTCTTAGAAAATCTAGAAGCTTAAGAGGCCTTGTTTTTTTTCAACAATTGAACAGTTGCCTTCTCGGTATCCAAAACAATATCTTCAGTTATCGTTAAGCTTTTTCCTTCTTTTAACGAAGGCACCTCAAACATTATATCGAGAAGCATTTTTTCAACAATGGAACGTAAGCCACGGGCACCTGTTTTATGTTTAATCGCAGTATGTGCAATGGCACGAATCGCTTCATCGGTAAACTGCAAGTCGACATTGTCAAATAAAAACGATGCTTTAAATTGTTTGATAATCGAGTTTTTAGGTTCAGTAAGAATAGTTACCAAGTCATCTTCAGTAAGTTCTTTCAGAGCGACGGAGAGAGGCAAGCGCCCGACAAGTTCAGGAATTAAACCAAATTTTACAATGTCATCTGGAATAACCTTGTTTAAAAGCTCCATCATTGACTCTTCGCTACGCAACTTTGTTTGTGCTCCAAAACCCATGCTATGGTCATGAACCCGCTTTTCTATAATTTTTTCAAGTCCTACAAAGGCGCCACCGCAGATAAATAAAATATTTTCAGTGTTCATAGGAATCATTTCTTGGTTTGGATGTTTTCTCCCACCTTGTGGCGGAACACTCGCTATTGTGCCTTCGATTATTTTTAACAAAGCTTGTTGCACACCTTCACCAGAAACATCCCGTGTAATAGAAGCATTTTCAGACTTTCGAGTGATTTTATCTATCTCATCGATGAAAATAATACCTTTTTCTGCCTTTGCTATATCTCCACCGGCTGCTTGAATGAGCTTGAGTAGGACATTTTCAACATCTTCGCCAACATAACCTGCCTCGGTGAGGGTTGTAGCATCGGCAATTGCAAAAGGCACCTGTAGTTTTTGTGCGAGAGTTTTTGCCAAAAGTGTTTTTCCAGAACCCGTCGGACCTATAAGAAGAATATTTGATTTTTCTATCTGTACTTCGTCCGCATCTTTTTCAAAGCGGGAACCTTGCAGTGAAAGCCGTTTATAATGATTATACACCGCTACGGAAAGTACTTTTTTTGCATAGTCTTGACCGACGACATGCTGGTCTAAGTGTTCTTTAAATGCTTTTGGAGTAGGAATATCGGTTAAAACAAATTCGCTCTCATCGCTATCTGTTTGTGCAAAAATAGAGTTACAAATAGAACTACATTGCTGGCAAATATAACTTTGATCAGCGCCCTTTATGAGCATTCGGTTTGGACCCTCAGGCTTTTTACAAAAAGAACAGGTTTTTCTATCTTTATTTAGCGCCATCTTCCCTCCGCTTCATTATATGGTCAACAATTCCATAATCCATAGCTTCCTCACTGGACATAAATAAGTCCCGCTCCATATCTTGTGCAATTTGTTCTATTGGTTTTTCTGTATGATAGGCAAAGTATTCTATAGTAAGTTTTTTCAAGCGAATAATCTCCCGAGCTTGAATTGCAATATCTGCTGCCTGACCTTGTGCACCACCCCAAGGTTGATGAATCATCACGCGACTAGAGGGGAGGGCGTAGCGTTTTCCTTTGCTTCCACCTGCAAGAAGGAGGGCTCCCATGCTGGCTGCCTGCCCCATACAAATCGTTTGAATGTCAGGGCGAACATGCTGCATGGTGTCGTAAATAGCTAAGCCGGCAGTAACAGAGCCACCAGGAGAATTGATATACATTGAAATATCTTTTTCTGCATTTTGCGACTCGAGAAAGAGAATCTGCGCAACAATGATGTCAGCTGAAATATCGTTTATTTCACCATCTACAAAGATAATCCTATCTTGTAAAAGCCGTGAAAAAATATCATATGAGCGCTCACCATTACTTGTTTGCTCAATTACGTATGGAATAAGTGTGTGCATCTTTTCATTCATTATTGCATCCTCAAAATATAATTCAAATAGCGAGATTACTCTGCGGTATTTTCAAACAAGGCCGCAAATGTTAGTTTATCGCCTTTAATTATTTTTACCTTGGTAAATAAATCTTTGTAGAGCTTTTGCTCTTTCATATCATCTATAAGATACTCTTTTCTATGGGGGTCCGCATAGTGTTTTTTCACTTCATCGAGAGAAATGCCTGCACCTTCTGCAATTTTTTCAAATTCTGCATCAACTTCTTCAGCGCTGATAGAAATATCTGAGTCTTTTAGAAGAGATTCTACAATAATTCTACCCTTGAGCATTTTTTCTGAGTCGCCAGACATTTGATTGAGCATAGCTTCCTTTGTTTGACCAGAAGAGGCAACCATCTTGTCTAGTTGTTCAACCGTTGTTTGAAATTGTTGTGCCATCATTCGCCAGCGCGATTCAAGTTCGGCAGCAATCATCGATTGTGGTAGTTCTATAGGATACTTTTCTATCAATTGTTCGATTAAATCATTTGACTTAAGCTCGCGAAGCCTATTTTCCAAAGCGGTGTCAAGGTTTTTTCGAATATCAGTTTTTAAGTCTTCGAGCGTTTTGTATTTTTCATGCACATCTTGTGCAAGTTCATCGTCAAGTTCAGGAAGATTTCGCTCCTTTAAACCGTCGATTGTTACACGAATATGTTTTGTTTTTCCCTTGAGATCTGGATCTTCTTCCTTGTCATCATAAGTTTTGGTAATGTCCTTGGTTTCACCTTTTTTCATACCAATAATTTCATTATCTATTTTGTAGATATTTTGACCTGAGCCAATAGTAAAAACAAAGCCTTCACGTTTTGTATCTTCCAGAGCATTGCCTTTTTCATCAAGTTCGCAGTAGTTAATAGTAACAATGTCATCTTTTTTTGCCTTTGCGTCATCTTTTTTATCGACAACCATTGCATTGCGCTCTTGAATAGCCTTTAATTCTTCTTTTAGCTCAGCTTCTCCTACGCTCACCTGTGGCTCTTTTATCGTGATGCCAGAAAAGTCTGTAACTTTTACGCTTGGCATTATGTCGTAGCGAATCTCAAAAGAAAAATCTTCACCTATTTTTAACTCCGGTACGCTATCCATTTGTGGTTGTGCGTATGCCAGTGGACGGTATTCAGATTTTTCCTCGTCGAATTTTGTAAAAATATCTTCTAAACACGCATCAATAATTTCTGCTGCAGCTTCTGCCTTGAGAGATTCTCCATACTTATTTTCTAAGACAGAAAGCGGTGCCTTACCCTTTCTAAAACCAGGGATTTGAATGCTTTTTGCATATTTTTGAAGTGTTTCTGTGTACTTTCCCTCAGCGTCAGCTGCCTTGACGGTAACAGCGAGACTTGCTTGTGAGGCTTCTTTTTTACTTACTGTGTGGCTTGATTTCATAGACTTTTCCTTTTCATCTTGAATTTGATGGTTTTAAGTGGTATAAAAAAAGCGATTCAGATTACTCCGAATCGCTTTTTGCTTAGAGCGGGAAACGGGAGTCGGACCCGCGACATCCACCTTGGCAAGGTGGCGCTCTACCACTGAGCTATTCCCGCAAAAATTGTCGCTATTTAGAATAAAGTGCGAGAGAAGGGACTTGAACCCTTACGCCTAAGGCACTAGATCCTAAGTCTAGCGTGTCTGCCAATTTCACCACTCTCGCTTTACTAGCGAACACTATTGATATTACTCGTTTTGAAAAATAATGTCAATACATTTTGTAAAAACAAATAGTTTTCACTGAGCCATACAAGGTTCGAACTTGTGACCCACAGATTAAGAGTCTGTTGCTCTACCAGCTGAGCTAATGGCCCAAAAAAGTAATCTCGCGTCCGGCACGATTCGAACGTGCGACCTACGGATTCGAAGTCCGGCGCTCTATCCAGCTGAGCTACGGACGCATTCATACAAATTTGTGAAGGGGTGCCTGATGGGATTTGAACCCACGACAACCAGAGCCACATTCTGGCGCTCTACCCCTGAACTACAGGCACCAAGTTATAGAAATAATACTAATAAAATAACGCGTTTCTGTCAATACCGCGCATTGATTCAATTTAAATCTTAGTGAAAAAAAAAGTCTCGTATAAAAAATTATTTTAAGTCTCTAAAGTCCTTTCTAAAATATTCCGATATTCTCCATAGAGGTATACTATGGCTAATGACATTTTAAATGCAAAACGATTATACGATGTAGTGTTGGCAGAAATTGAACTTATGTCACAAATTATACAAATGCAAAAAGCAGTGCGTGAGGCAACAAAGAATCGTGATTGGGAGAGTTTACAAAGCACTTTCTACTATATAAATGAATTATCTGAAGGATTTTTAGAGCTAGAAGAAAGACGAGTGGCTTATTTCAAGGATTTTGGTGCCAAAACAGGCTCGGAATTGCATCAAATTAGCCAAAATTTACCTTTTCAGTTTAAAAACCCTATTACCTCTGTTTTTACTGAATTGAAAAAAAAATTACTCGAATCCAAAATAGAAAATGATGCAATAAACGAATACATTTCTATTACACAAGAGTTTATTCAAGGTGTTTTTGACGAGGTTTTGCCTCAACGAAGAAATACGCTTTATTCTAAAACAGGTACGCTCATAAAGAATCAACCTGAAAGCATTATTCTTAGTGCAGTTTTATAGAAGGAAAAAAAGATGTCTACATTTGCAGGAATAGAACTAGGTAAGCGCAGTTTAATGGCACATAGTCAGCAAATCAATACTGCCGGTCACAATATATCAAACGCAGAAACGGAAGGCTATTCGCGACAGCGTGTTCATATTCGCGCCTACGACCCCTTGTATCGGCCTGACTTAAACCGCGCAGAAACTCCCGGGCAAATCGGGCAGGGTTCATCTATCGAGAGTATCGCTCGTGTACGAGATAGTTTGCTCGATGCACGCATCACTTCACAATCGCATCTCGAAGG
>JAAZLA010000067.1 GCA_012799545.1 Treponema sp. | reverse complement strand
ATCCCTTGTATGAGAAAGCTTGCGTTGAAGGGCATGCTATAAAATAATACAGCGTAATCGCTTGCAGAAAAAAGATAGGCGAGTATAAAAGATGCAGGGATGAGCAAGAGCGGATAACTTTTTGCAATGAGTGCAACAGATAGGGCATTCCAGCCTAAGCCGAGATAAAAGCCGGAGTGGCAGGTATGATGTATGCTCACTACCGCGATATAACCAACTAAGCCGTGTAAGGCGCCCGAAATGCTCATCGCAATTATATTGTAGCGCTTTGTTTTAAATCCTGCATAGAGGGAAAATTCTTCAGCCTTGCCGCTTATGCGAAAAAGCTCGCCTTCCTTTGTTCTATATAAGATTCTCCATGCAATAAAAACAAGAAGTATAGAAAGAAAAAAAACAATGCTCAATGAAGAAGGCGGAAGAATTTTTGTCATTTCAAATCGAGCCAATATTGGGCTTGTTGCCAAGAGATTTTGTTCCTTGTTTCGTAGCGGAATAGCAATTGCCCAATCGATGAGCGGTATAAGGGCGGCAGACAATAAAAAGCTCGTGAGCAATTCGCTTGCTCCTCTGTAAAGTTTTAGTATGATGGGTATAAAGCTTAAGAGTGCAGAGGCGATAATGACAAGGATGATTGCCAAAAGAGGAGCAAAAAAAATGTCGAGCTTACTTAATATAAGTGCGGTGATAAGGCCGCCGAGGTAGACTTGTCCTTCACCACCGAGGTTGTAATTTCCAGAGAGGAGGGCGACTGAGGAGCCGAGGGAGCCAACGAGGAGTAAGCTCATACTTGCGAGCATGCTGCCGAAAAAAAACACCGAAGAAAAGGGGCTGAGAAAAAAATCTATGACTGCGGCAAATGAGTAGGAAGAAAAATAAAAGACGAGGATGCCGGCGGCGAGAAAACCGAGGGCGAGCGAGGCGAGGGCCTTTGTATATGGAAATTTTTTTTGCGACCTTGGGATAGTGCAAAAGATTTTTGAAAATGCTTTTTTCATACAAGACTTCCTCCGCGCATTTCGTATTGTATATCGGCAATGGCTGAAAATTCTTTTTCTCGATTAGCTGAAACAAGTAAGATTGCCTTTCCCATATCGGCAAGGGCGCGCAGGTGATTGGCAAGTGAGGCTAAACGCTGCGCATCTAAACCCTGAGCTGGTTCAAAAAACAAAAGCAGATTTGGCTCTGTGGAAAGTTCCCGTTCTAAAATAAGTCGCTGAAGCATTCCCCCAGAAAGGTTCGATACTGGTTCGTGAATCTCTATGGGCATTTTTTCAAGCTGAATGAGATTTTTTGAAAAAGTTTCGGCATCTTCAGCTTTTTCATCGACAGCTTTGTAAACGCTTAAAAGTTCTACAATGCTCAGCGAAGGGTTAGAAGCACGATAGTTTTTATTGGTTGAAATAATGGCAGCACCACCTTTTCGCAAAATACGCGGGCTCAGTTGTTTTGTAAAATTATCTTCGTTAAAAAAAATTCTTCCCTGAAAGGGCATTTTTTGAATTCCTGTTATAATTTCTTCTAGGCTTTCTATGCCACTTGCTTTTTGTCCATAAATATAACAAATCGCACCTTCATAAACCGAAAAAGAAATATTGAACAAGGAAGGATATTTTTTACCAGTATAAAAAACTTTTGATAGTGCAAATATTTTTTTTGCCTCATCCTTTTGTGCCTTTTTTATTTGCCCCTTAGTATGTGTTTTTTGTAGCGAGATATTTTTTTCTGCATTTTTTTTATTCTGTATTTTTTCCTGTTTTAAGTTTATATCAGAAGTGAAGAGCGCATTTTCAAGCTCGCTCATCTGTATCCTTTTGTTTTGGCTATTTTGTTTTGCCAAGACAACTCTTCCTTTTTTTAAGACAGTGATAAAATTTGCATTATCAAGCGCTTCCTGCAGATTATGTGTAATAAGCAAAACAGCCAATCCATTTTCTGCCTGAGTTTTAAGACTTTGAAAAAAAGCCTTTCTTTTTTTTTCGGGCAATAATGCCGTTGGCTCATCCAAGATGAGGAGTTTTGGGTTTTTATACAAGGCGGAGAGAAGCTCTGCAAAAAAACTCTCTTCGGCATTTAACTGACTTCCCTTTTTATTGAGGTCGAGTTCTATCTCCCAATCTTTGAGAATCTTGTTCAGTGTTTTTTTAAGCTTTTTTTTTGAGAAAAATAT
>JAAZLA010000066.1 GCA_012799545.1 Treponema sp. | reverse complement strand
TATCAGAAATATGTACTGCAGCAGAACTGGCAATAACAGATAAAATATCTGGTGGATTTACTTGGTCAGTTGAAACGCAAGTAGGTACAATCTGTATATCGCGACCAAAGGCAATATCAAAAAGAGGTCGCATAGGACGGTCGATGAGACGTGAAACTAAAATCTCTTTGTCTTTTGGTCTCCCCTCTCGTTTAATAAAACCACCAGGAATTTTCCCCGCAGCATAGTATTTTTCATTATAATCTACGGTAAGAGGCACATAGTCTAAGCCTTCTTTTGCTTCCCCAGAGGCACAAACTGTCGCAATAATTGCGGAACCGCCAAACTGTGCGTACACTGTTCCATTGGTTTGTTTTGCCATAAGGCCAGTTTCTAGAATAAGCTCTTCATCACCTATTTTATAACTAACTCGTTTAATTTCGTTCATATTTTCTCCTAGTATAAATAAATAGAAAAGCATTTTGCGAAACTATTCATTTAAAACGAATATAACCTTAGTTAACTCTTGAAGCTAACTAAGGTTTATACAGGGTTTAAAACTACTTATTTTCGTAATCCCAACTCTTTAATAAGCGCACGGTAGGTATCAAGCTCTGTGCGTTCGAGATATTTTAATAAATTTCTTCTTTGTCCGACTAATTTTATTAAACCGCGTGATGCAGACTTGTCTTTTTTAAAGGTTTTACAGTGTTCGGTTAATTGTTTAATTCTTTCTGTCAATAAAGCAACTTGAACCTTTGTATTGCCTGTGTCTTTTGCACTCGCACCAAATGCTGCAACTGTTGCAGCTGTTTTTTCTTTTGTAAGCGCCATTACTTACTCCTTAGTATAATTTTTCCTATCTATATCCAAAACTAATTGCCACCACATTTTCAGTGTTGTCTTCGTGCAACTCGAGGCGAAGGAAATGAGCCTCACGAATACAGGAAGCGAACAAAAATGAGCCGTCAGCAAAATGTGCTTTGACCCGATATGAACCCTCCGGTGGCAAAACCTGGCGTATCTTTCCAGCGGAAATCTGCCATACGTTTTTTTTCAAACCTATTTTTTTCCCTTTTGTTGCAGATACTAGATCAACGATATAGGCTCTTCCCAAAAGGATTTTAGCTGTTTTAAAATCTCCTACATACACTGCTTCACGAATCTTTGTAGATCGGGCTCCTAAGCCTGAAACTAAAAATTCATCAAGCACTTCCAAGTGTATGCCTTTTTCTTTTACCAAAGAGGCAATTTCCTTCAGTCCTGTTCTTCCTTGAAAACCACAACGAAAATCTGGACCGATGGCTAAAAACTTCGTCTTGCTTACAAAAAAAAGAATCGATAAGAACAACTTCCCTTCCATTCTACTAAATTTGGGAGAAAAGTCAATGAGTATGATAAAATCAAAGTTTTTTTCTTCAAAAAAAGAAGTACGTAAACGCAAGCTTGAAATCTCACCTTGAAAGTTTTTTTTACTTCGCATCTTCGGCGATTGTATAAAACTCACGAGACCAGCAAGAGAGCCGTCTTTTTTTTCTGCCAAAACAGTATCGAAAAGCCTTTCATGCCCAAGATGCGGTCCGTCAAAAGCACCGATACTCAAGGCAGTAGGCTTGTTAAAAAAATCACGTATTTCTTGTATTTTTTTTGAAACCCTTGTTTTATGCCGCTTGCGATATGCTTTTTCTATGTTTTTCCAATACAATATTTTCATAGCAAGCCCAAATCAGGTTTTTATAACAAAAGAATAACTGAGTTTTTGATTTATATTTTTTATTGCACCCAAAAACTGATTTTCTTGTGAAAAAATAAGAGATTCATCCTCTGGAATAGGAGATGAAAACCAATTTTCTTCTAAGTTCATACCCTTAGAAAAATTCTTTTCAAATATTTTTTTTAAGATACGGGTAGAAAAACCCATCGCTTTTGCTTCAGTCTCTCCAAGCGCGAGGCAGGCATCTTTTATATTTTGCCAGGGAAGTTTTTCTAAGTTTGTTTTTATTGTCGCTACGGGAGTTTGCAATTGACTTAGATTAAATGGGGAGAGTTGCTCGAAAAAAACAGCATCTTCTAGGGAAAAAGGACCGACACTGGTGCGGCGTAATCGTGCAAGATGCGCACAAAGTCCCATCGACTTTGCAATATCTCGCGCAAGGGATCGAATATAGGTTCCCTTTGAAACGTGAGCACGAATATGAGCAAAACGAATAGCATCTGGATTGTCAACTTCGAGAAGTTCAAGGGAATATACCTCAACGAGCCGTTTTTTTAAGGCAACCGTTTCGCCGTCCCGTGCAAGATCGCTTGCTCTTTTTCCTTGTACATAAATGGATGAATAAATAGGCGGTCTTTGTTCTATTTTCCCTGTAAAGTTTTCAAGTGTTTTTTCAAGTGCTTCTTTGCTAGGGAAATCGGATTCAGATATAATCGTCCCGAGGGGATCAAGGGTGTCGGTTTCTTGCCCAAAAGCAATAATAGCCTCGTATTTTTTGTCAAAGTTAGTTACATGGCTTACGAGTTTTGTAGCGCCATTGCTCAAAACAACGAGTAAACCCTCGGCAAAACTGTCAAGGGTACCAGTATGACCTATTTTTTTTGTATCTAAGGCTTTTTTTATATCCCACAAGGCATTAAAACTGGTAGGACCAGAGCGTTTCGCATAGAGCAAAAGCCCTGGCTCTTTTGTTTTAGTTTCATTCATCGTCGTTATCGAGATTTTCTCCATCTTCACGAGCGTTTTGCTTTTCACTTTCTTCAAGAGCTGTTAGTTTTTGCACCATATCAAAGCCCTCTTGAATACTTTTATCTCGCACGAATTCTAGCTTAGGAAATTGTCGCAAGCGAAGTTTTTTCGATAGCTGGGTTTGAATAAAACCAGCCGCACTTTGCAAACCTTTTACGCCTTTTTCTGTTTGCGCATCGTCCATAAAGCTTGAAACATAAACCTTTGCAAAACCTAAGTCTCCCGAAAGCTCTACAAGGTTAATCGACAAAAAAGTAGAAACACGTGGATCTTTGATTGTTTGTTTTGCAATCATTTTTGAAATTTCATCTCGGATTTGTCCTCCGAGGCGTATCAATCTAAAGTCTCCCATCGCTATTCCTTACTTTCAGCCTTCGCTGCTTTTTTTTGCTTCAGCTGCTTTTATAGATTCTAAAGATTCACCGAGTTTTCGTGCAACTTCAACATATTCAAAAACCTCAAACTGATCGCCAACCTTTATATCCTGCCAGGTATCGACACCGACACCGCATTCATAGCCAGCATTGACTTCTTTTGCATCATCTTTAAATCGTTTTAGAGAAGTAACCTTGCCAGAGTGAATAACAATGCCATCACGTATAATATTTACGCTGCTTGTTCGTTTAATGGCACCGCTGAGCACATAGGAGCCTGCAATAAGTCCAATTTTTGGCACTTTAAAGGTTTCACGAACTTCAAGCATACCAATGATTTCTTCCTTAACATCGGGTTTGAGCATGCCTTCCATTGCAAGGGTAATTTCTTCCACAGCCTTGTAAATAACATTGTACTTACGAATATCAACTTTTTCAGTTTCTGCAAGAACTCGAGCCTTTGGTGTTGGTCGCACATTAAAGCCAATAATAAGCGCATTTGAATCGGTTGCTGCAAGCATAACATCGCTTTCATTTATAGCACCGGCTGATGCGTGAATAACATTTAGACGAACATCTCGCGTTGAAAGTTTTTCGAGAGACTGTTTGAGAGCTTCAGCTGAACCTTGCACGTCAGACTTGATAATAACCTTGAGTTCTAAGCACTCGCCTGCATCAATGGTTTCGTAGAGATTGTCGAGCGTAACCTTTTTGACAGACTTTGCATCTTCAAAGCGTTTAAGTTCTTGTCGCTTAGAAGAAATAGCACGGGCTGTTTTTTCAGAGTCAGTAACTTGGAAGGGATCACCTGCATTTGGCATCGCTTCGAGACCAAGAATTTCAACCGGCATACTCGGCGTTGCCTCATCGATTTTTTGTCCTCGGTCATTAAAGATTGCACGAACACGTCCTGCATAGATGCCAGCAACATAGGGGTCCCCTGTTCGCAAGGTTCCACGTTCGACGATAATCGTTGCAACAACACCACGACCGTGATCGATGCGCGACTCTATAACCTTACCCTCAGCTCTACAGGCGTGATTTGCAGTCAACTCGAGAATTTCTGCTTGTAATAAAACAGCATCGAGGAGCTCGTTTAAGCCTTCTTTTTTTAAGGCTGATATATGTACAAATTGTGTGTCTCCACCCCATTCTTCGGGCATGAGACCTAGCTCGGAAAGCTTTGTTTTAACCTTGTCAGGATTTGCCTCAGGCTTATCGACTTTGTTCACCGCAACAACAATAGGAACATTGGCATCTTTTGCGTGATTTATGGCTTCTATTGTTTGTGGCATAACGCCGTCATCGGCTGCTACAACAAGAATAACAATGTCGGTAACCTTTGCACCACGCGCCCTCATCATGGTAAAGGCTTCGTGTCCAGGTGTATCGAGGAAGGTTATTCTACCCTTCTCTGTTTCAACCATGTAAGCACCAATATGTTGGGTGATACCACCAAATTCAGTGGCAATAACGTTTGCAGAACGAATAGCATCAAGCGTTTTTGTTTTACCATGGTCAACGTGTCCCATGATTGTTACAACAGGTGGACGAGAAGCCATATCTTCTGGCTTATCTTCCTGACTTGCAATAACGGTTTCATCGTATAAGCTCACTAAATGCACTTCGCAGCCAAACTCAGAGGCAAGTAAGGTAGCTGTATCGGAGTCAATAGACTGCGTAATAGAAACCATCATGCCCATGGACATGAGCTTTGCAATCAATTCTGATGCCTTTAAGTTCATCTTTTTTGCAAGATCTGAAACAGAAATCGTTTCCATAATCTCGATACTTTCAGGTATAGGATTTGTTTTTACGGATTGCTTTTTCTTTTGTCCAAAAAGCTTATCGCTAATATTTTCTTCCTTGTCTCTTCTATTGTAAATAGGGCGTTTAGCTTTAAATGTTTTTTTAGCTGGAACCTTTTTGTTTTCTTCCATGGGAGCAGGTGCAGCACCAAAGCCTGGTTTAAATCCTGTACCAAAACGTGGACCGCCTTGTGGTCTTCCACCAGCTTGTCCACCACCATAAGGAGGACGTGAACCTTGACCGCCATAGGAAGGCCGTCCTTGCTGTCCACCGGGACGAGTATTTGGACCTCGACTTCCAGGCTGTCTGTTAAAACTGCCATCGCGCCCTTGTGCCCCCGCATCACGACGATAGCCACCTTCGCGTCGTGGAGGATAATTTCTGCCGCCATCTCGTTGCCCAGCTTCGCGACGCACACGTGGCTTATCAGCAAGATTTCCTTGCTTACTGTTTGGACGTTGTGGACTCAGTTCAGTAACAGAACCAGATGCCCGTCTTACAATAACTGGACCTTCAATAGGAGAAGGCACTTTATGTTCCACTTCTTTTTTGGAACTGCTCTCTTTCTTAGACTCAGTATCTTTTTTTTCCACTTGTGCTTTTACTTCAGGTGTATCGGCCTTAGCTTTTTTATCAGGTTTTTCTTGTGCAACAACCTTTACAACTGCCTTTCTTCGAGAAGGTGCTTTTTTTGTAGCTTCAGAAGATGAGTCTGTTCCCTTGGGTTCAGGAGTTTTTTCTTGTGTTTTTTCGGGATTTTTATTTAATATAAATGCTGGTTTTTTCTCTACTTCTTCTGCCATTATCACCTACTCTTCATCCTCATATTCAAAACTAAGACCGACACCGCAATGAGGACAGTTTGCCATATCGATTTTTATTACGCCACCACATTCGGGGCATTCGTATTCTTCATCATCGTGAAAGTCTTCTTCACGCTCTTCGATTTCTTCATCATCTGTTTCATCAGAGTCCGATTCTTCAGATTCGAAACTTTCATCTTCTTCCCAGTCATCATACTCTAATGAATCAATAAGAGCATTCAACGCAGTCAATTTTTCTTCAGTAAGCTCATCATCATCAGGTAAGGTACCTGCTTCTTGCATTTCCAAGAAGTCATGAATACTGACAATTGAGTGTTTTGCCAAAATTGCCACAATATCTTCATCAACCTGTGGAAGTTCTGAAATGTTTGATATTTCATCATATTCTTCTACATCGCTAAAGAGCTCTTGCGCTTGCCGTCTCGATTCTGCCAGTAAATCATCGTATTCTTCACATTGATCTTCTGTTTTTACATCGATACTCCAATCAGCAAGACGATTTGCCAAGCGGACATTCAGCCCTTGTTTACCGATTGCTAAAGAAAATTGGCTTTCAGGTACTACCGCAAGGGCTTGTTTTTTCTCTTCGTCCAAGATTATAACAGTAGTAACCTCTGCTGGAGAGAGGGCGTTCTTGATAAAAACCCTTGGGTCAGCGTCATACTTAAGTACGTCAATTTTTTCGCCCTCAAGCTCACGAATAACAGCTTGAATGCGCACACCTTTTAAACCAACGCAAGCTCCAACTGGGTCAACATCATCTCGATGAGAATAAACCGCAATTTTTGTTCGGTAGCCTGGTTCACGTACAATTTTATGTACTTCAACAATTTTATCATATACTTCTGGTACTTCTAAATCCAATATTGCACGGATAAAATCAGGATCAGTTCGTGAGAGTATAATCTGTAGGCCATTATAGGATTTACGTATTTCTGTGATTATAGCCCGGATTCTATCATTTTTTTTATAAACTTCTCGTGGAGATTGGTTTTTGGCAGGTAAAACACCTTCAACCTTACCCAAATCAACGTAGATTGTTCCATTTCGCTCTCGTTGATAATAACCGATAATAATTTCTCCAACCTTATCCTTGTATTCAGCATATAAGCTATCTTTTTGAATTTCGCTAAAAGATTGTTGCGCTGTTTGCTTTCCTGTTTGAATTGCAGAACGATCAAACTCACGCGGATCGACAAGAATATCGATTTCATCGCCTACTTCGCAGTCTTCACTAAGCTCCAATGCTTCTTCAAGTTCTATTTCAGTTACTGGATCGTAAACACCATCAACTATTACCTTTCGAGAATATATAGCGACATCTGATTGGTCCTCGTTGAATTTCACTATTGCATTTACATTTGTCCCAAAAGTTCTCTTATATGCTGCCTTGAGCATATCTTCTATTGTTTGAAGAACGGCTTCTTTACTTAAGCCCTTATCTTGTGTTAATTGTCGGATAGCGTCTGCCATTTGCGATGACATCTCAAGCCCCCTAAGATTGAAATAATTTTGCTTTTGTAATATTTTCAAACGGTATCTTTTTTTGATTTCCGTCCCGTAGTTCCAATTCTAATTCCTTTTCATTTGCACTGCGAATAATGCCAAGAAGCCAATCACTTATCTCTACATCCCAAACACGAAGCTGTTTTCCGATAAACAAAGAAAACTCCGCTGCATTTTTTATCAATCGCTCTAAACCAGGAGAAGTTACTTCGATATACACCTCGGGACTTTGTATAAGTGCTTCAAGTCGCGGTAAAAGGAGACGATGCACCTTTGCACAATCATCGATACCAATACTCTGTGTATCTTCAGAACGAAGACGAGTGATAACAGCTCGTACTTGATGACGCCCATTTTGTGGAGTAACACGAAGCTCAACGAGGGCATAGCCTAAGCCTTCAACTAAGAGTTTTGATTCATTATAATAAGGAAACGATTCTAGAGCTCTATACTCCACAAATACTCCTATAAAAAATTTGTAAACGAAAGCAATTGTTTTGAATTCAAAAAAATGCTTGGCTATAAGATACAAAAAAAGAGTCGCTTGAACGACTCCTGAAAGTAAAGGATATTAACTTATGTTCTATAGTAAGTATAGCAAGTGGCTAAAATCTTGTCAATACTGCGCATTGAATCAGCTTAAATCTAAGCGAAAAAAAATTGTAAAATAAGAAAAGGCAGTGTATACTAAAAGTGAAATCATTTATGCGAAATCATAAAGGTATACAAGGAGATAAAATGCAAACAATTCTTCCGATAATAAAAATGGTAAAACTCGGTATCAATGTTTTATCTGTTATTATTTTATGTATTGGTGTTGTTTTTTGCGCACGAGACCTTTTCCTCATCCTTATAGCAAAAATACCAAAATCTGAAAAAATTTCTCGCCTACAGTACATGAAAACCGAGCTAGGTAGTTATGTCCTACTTGGCTTAGAAGTACTTATTGTTGCAGACATAATCGAAACCATCATCAACCCAACAATCGATGATATCATACTCCTCGCTGCAATTATTACAATACGAACGGTTGTTTCTCTCTTCTTAAATAAAGAAATAAAAGAAATTCGAGAAGCAGCACATTAAGGGAAAACACTTTTAAAACTAAAAGCGTTTTCTCAGTATTTTTTATATATATTATGACAAAGCCGCAACAGCAGCACCGAGGGTAATTGCAGACTCAGGGCTTACTAACTCAAAAGATAAACCTCGTTCTTCCATCAGCACTGTGTTAAGATAGCCTTTTACACGATCTTGTAAGTTATGCGTTTTAAAATACGTCGTCCCTTCTGTAACAACACAGACAGGGAGGGATGCTTGAGTACCTTTTTCACTTTTTATTACGCAGGCTGCTATAATAGATGCTGCGAGCCGAGCTGTTCGTTCGACAAAGGCATCGAGGAGAGCATAACACGTATCATAATCATCTTGATTGCCCTTTGCCATAATTGCACCAAGCAAAGTATCTGTGTTGTAAGGAGCAAAAAAGAATTGATCCATATCTTTTAATTCAAATTTTTCGATTAAAAGAAGGTCTTTTGCAACAGCTTCGCTAAACAAACCATCCTTTGCCGCTTGTTTTAAAGCAAGTCCTGTTACAGGTCCCAAATATGCTCCTGAACACATTTTTTCAATTATATACATTCCAGGAGTATTAGTTGTTTTATCATAGGCTATATCAAAAAGTGATTGCGGCAATTTATCAAACTTACCGGTTTCACAAACGACGATTTGGCTTTCAGGAGCTTTTTGCCCTGCAATTTTTTTTATTGGATTGCTTTCAATATAAGCGGCATTCATTCCTGTCCCCAAAATGAGCCCAACATAGGAACTAAAAAGACGACCGGGTTTTGCACTTGCTGCCCCGGAGAGAAGAGCCGCGGCGGTATCGTTTAAAAGAATAATTTTCTTCGGTTTTTCCCATCCTCTTTCTACAAGAGCTGCACTCAAAGATTCTCCGACAAGACTTCCTACAACCTCTTTTGCTTTTATTTCTTTTGAGAAATCAAGAACACGTCCATCTCCTTCCGGCGTGATACTCATTGCGTAAGAAAAACAAAAACCGATAGAATCTGCCTTGCCCTTTAAGTGGTCAAGGTTTTTTGCAATCGTATCGTAAAATTCTTTTTTTCCATATTCCCGTTCAATACCAGGCATCGCGGTTTTTTTTAAGTCAGATATAGTATAAGTACCTTCCGCATCAAAATGAACTAAACAAGCCCTAAAATTCGTTCCCCCGGCATCAATAACAATTACATTTTTATTGACAATACGCTCGGTTGGAGGCATCGCAAAGGTTGGTATCATATCTTGTGACGCTACAAATGCACCTTCTGCAGCTCGTCCTTCATTCAAACCTTTTTTCATATCCCAAAGAAGGCTATCAATTACCGCATTTATATTTGGGCCACCACAAGCAAAACCATTTTTACCTAGAAAAGCATTTACCTTTTGCGCAACTGTCATTATATCCTCCAAAACAATCAATACAAAATGTCTAAAAAGTATAGCATTGCAAAAAGAAAAATTCAAGGAGAAATAAACGTTTTTTCAAACATCCATGTTTGAAAAAACTACGACAGTTTTGCTCGCAAAACTGTCAGGCTTAATTCCTGCGGCGTCCATGCCGCAAAGATAATTGGCTATTCGAGAAAACAGGATGTACATGATTTTGCAGGATTCACAATCAGCTCTTGGGCGAGTTTTACAAAATCCATTATCCCCTTGTATCAACAGGCTTTTCTGATTATGATAATTGTCTATGTCAACTATGAGATTAAATGAACAACAAGAGAAGGCAGTTAAAACAATTGAGGGTGCCTTGCTCATTATTGCGGGTGCAGGGAGTGGTAAAACGCGGGTTATTACAAATCGCATTGTCCACATGCTTGAGATGGGTATTCCACAAAGTCAGATTTTGGCGCTCACTTTTACAAATAAGGCTGCTAAAGAAATGCAAGAGAGAATACGTGAGCTTACCGGGAAAAAACTGCAAAATTTAAGCATATCAACCTTTCATGCCTTTGGGGTAAAAATTCTTAGACAAGACATAGGAGCCCTCGGCTGGAGAGAAAACTTTTCTATTTATGATGAGGTCGATAAAAATCAACTTATAAAAGAAACAGCTCGAGAACTAGGGCTTAAAACCGAGGGGCTCGATATATACAAGATAGCAAATCTTTTTTCAAATATTAAAATAGGGCGCTGGACCTGGGAGGCATCGAATGATGCATACAAGCAGCTCTACGATGAAGTACAAGCTGGTTTAAAATTGTACAATGCTGTTGACTTCGACGACCTTATTTGCCTACCCCTTAAGATTTTTCAAGAATTTCCCGAGATCAAAGAAAAATATCGAGAACGCTATAAGTATATTATGGTTGATGAGTTTCAAGATACTTCGATTCAACAATATCACCTGATGAAGGCTATCGCTGATCAAAATGTTGCGGTCGTTGGCGATGATGACCAATCCATTTATAGCTGGCGTGGTGCGAACTATGAAAACATTCTTATGTTTGAAAGAGACTTTCCAAATGTAATGGAAATACGACTTGAACAAAATTATCGATCAACAGAAACTATTTTAGCTGCGGCAAACGGAGTTATCTCGCACAATACAAATCGCAAGGATAAAAGCTTGTGGTCGGGAAATGGCAGTGGAAAACCCATAGAAGTATATATGCCTGAGGACGAGCATGATGAGGCAAGCTTTATCGCCGAGATGATCCAAAGCTTGCGAATGAGCGAGGGGCGAAAGTTTGGGGACTTTGGTGTTCTCATACGAGCGAATACAATGACTCGTGCGATAGAGGAAGCTTTTTTGGCAGAAAATATTCCACATAGCATATCTGGTGGAACGAGTTTTTTTCAAAGAAAGGAAATAAAAGATATTATTTCTTATCTACGGCTTATATCAAACCACGATGACGATATAAATCTTTTGCGCATTATCAACACACCGCGGCGAGGAATTGGGAAAAAAACCATCGAGCAAATATCGGCAATATCAACAAGTCAAAAATGCTCGCTGTGGACAAGTATCAATGCATTGATTGCCGCATCGGAAAGCCCCTTGAGCGATAGAGCAAAGGCTGATTTGGTAGAATTTGTAGAGTTCATCGAAAAACAAAGAAGTCTTCTTTTGAGCGGCGGAAAGGGTTTGTCAAAAAAAGTGCGTGCTATGGTCGATGAAATAAACTACATGGACTATCTCATGGCTGAGTATCAAAAAAATGAAAAGGCAGCGCGTTTTAAGTTTTTAAATATCGAACATTTACTCTCAGGCATAGATAGCTGGGAAAATAACCCCGACACCTTTGACTCAGGTCTCTATGCCTACCTAAATCGCATTACCCTTCTCTCGCGCGATGACATGGAAGATGAAGAGGGCTTGTTGGGAAAAGTAAATCTTATGACAATTCATGCCTCAAAGGGATTGGAGTTTCCGGTTGTTTTTATAGCTGGTGCAGAAGACGGCCTCATTCCACACGCTCGAAGTATGGAAGAGGGAGACGGAAATATAGAAGAAGAGCGGCG
>JAAZLA010000065.1 GCA_012799545.1 Treponema sp. | reverse complement strand
TAAACTCAGATAGAATTGTGTTTTTAGTTGGAACAAAAATAAACGATGCGCATCAAGACCCCAACATGCCTGTTGAACTTGAGATTCGTCGAAATATAATTAAAAAAATTTCTGTATTATTACAAGAAAAATATTTGAAGGAAGTGGTTATCCACTATATTTAGGAGGTTTTATGAAAAACATTAGGGTTTCCATTTGTACAGGAACAGCCTGTTTTGTTATGGGTGCTTCAGAAATTATGATGCTCGAAGATTCTATTCCTGAGGATTTACAAGGAAGAATGAATCTAGAAATAGAAGGCGTTTCCTGCTTGGAAAAATGCACAAACCACAATCGCCAAAAAGCTCCCTTTGTTTTGATAAACGACGAACTTTTGGAAAATGCCACGCTTGCAGGCGTTATAGATGCTCTTAGAACAATTGTAGAAGAGGAAGAATAAGAATGTTACACTTAAATAATAATGCGTCAAAAATCAAAAGAGAGATTTTGATACGCTTAACAAAATTACAACTAGAAGGAAAGCTCGAAGAAGGGGCGCACTATATCCCACGAGAAATGGCTCCCCGTGGAAGCCAATCTTTTCGCTGTTGTATTTACCATGACCGAGAAATTTTACGACAACGAGTTATAGCACGGCTTGGTTGCGGTTTAGAAGACTATGACGATGATAAAAAATTAGCCGATTATGCAAAAGAAGCCCTTGAACGAGAAAAACCGACCTGGCCCATGCTCACCGTCTTGGATGAAGCCTGTAATGCCTGTGTTAAAACGCAGTTTGTTGTTACTGATGCGTGCCAAGCATGTCTTGCACGTCCTTGTATGCTCAATTGCAATAAAAAAGCTATAGAAATAAAAAAATCTCGTGCTGTTATCGACAAGGACCTCTGCAATAACTGCGGACTTTGTATGACAAACTGTCCCTACAATGCAATTATAAAAATTCCCGTACCTTGTGAAGAAGCCTGTCCAGTAGGTGCCATTACAAAAGATGAAAACGGCAAAGAAGTTATCGATTATCATAAATGTACTTTTTGTGGAAACTGCATGAGAGCCTGCCCCTTTGGTGCAATGATGGATAAAAGCCAACTCGTCGATGTTATCAAGCACATGATGAATGGAAAAAAAGTACATGCAATGTACGCCCCCGCTGTTGCAGCTCAGTTTCGATCCGCCCCCGGGCAACTCGAAGGAGCTCTTATGGCAGCAGGCTTTGAAAAAGTCTGGGAAGTTGCACAAGGTGCCGATATTACCGCAGAAAAAGAAGCGCATGAGTTCGAAGAGCGCATGGAAGAAGGTGCCAAAATGATGACAACCTCCTGCTGCCCTGCCTATGTTCGCGCGGTAAAACGCCACGTGCCAGCTCTTGAATCTTGCATTTCTGATACAAAGAGTCCGATGCACTACACCGCCGAGCTTGTAAAAAAAGAAGCTCCCGATTGTGTTTCTGTGTTTATTGGTCCCTGTTTAGCAAAACGGCGCGAAGGAATGGACGACCCCTATGTCGATTACGTACTATCGATTGAAGAAATCGGAGCGCTCTTTGTTGCAAAAAATATCGAACTAGAAAAACAAGAAATTATGCACAAAGAAAATAACCCAAGCCCAACAGGAAGAAACTTTGCGATTACCGGTGGCGTTGCCGAGGCTGTTAAAGTACGCCTCAAGCATCCTGAAAAACTAAAAGCGGCGGTTATCAATGGATTATCAAAGGCAGGGATGAAACAACTCGAAAACTATGGTAAGATAAATGCCGGAGAACTTCCCGTTACCGAAGATACACCAAATCTTATTGAAGTTATGTCTTGTGAAGGTGGCTGTATAGCAGGTCCATCGGTTATAGCGAATCCAAAGGTTGCTGCAATCCAACTAAAGAAATACGTAAGTCAATAAGAGTCTAACTATCTCACCCTTGAAAATATGTGTAGATAATAGTACACTATTGAAGCAAAAACACCAAAAGACTCCTTTTTATCAAAAAAAAGAGTCTTTTGAATAAAATATATAAGGACGGTTTTATGTCGGATAAAAATCTGGTCATGATCGACGGTAATACAGCCGCTGGTCACGTTGCCCACGCTTTAAGCGAGGTAGTGTCTATTTACCCTATCACTCCTTCGAGCCCTATGGGAGAGGTTGCTGATGAGTATTCAGCAAAAGGCAAGAAAAACATTTGGGGTACTGTCCCTGATGTTGTAGAAATGCAATCAGAAGCAGGTGCAGCTGGTGCCGTGCACGGTGCATTAACTACTGGTGCTTTAAGCACAACTTTTACAGCCTCACAAGGGCTTCTTTTAATGATTCCTAATATGTACAAAATAGCAGGAGAGCTTACAAGCACCGTATTCCACGTTGCAGCTCGTGCTTTGGCTACCAGTTCTTTATCCATTTTCGGTGACCATCAAGACGTTATGGCTTGTCGACAAACTGGTTGGGCTATGATTGCTTCAAATAACGTACAAGAAGTTATGGACCTCGCTCTCATCTCCCATGCAGCAACCCTACGAAGCAGAGTTCCCTTCCTTCACTTCTTTGACGGCTTTAGAACTTCACACGAAATTCAAAAAATCGAAGAAGTTTCTTACGAAGTTATGAAAAAAATGATTTCTGATGAACTCGTTCGTGAACACCGTCTCCGTGGACTAACACCAGAAAAACCAGTTATTCGCGGAACAGCACAAAACCCCGATGTCTACTTCCAAAGCCGAGAAGGCGTAAACAAATACTACAATGCAGTTCCTGGCATTGTACAAGAAGAAATGGACAAATTTGCTGAACTTACCGGCCGAAAATACAAGCTCTTTGACTATTACGGCGCAAAAGATGCAGAAAAAGTTATCGTTATCATGGGATCGGGCGCAGACACCTGTGAAGAAACAATCGATGCATTAAATGCAACAGGCGAAAAACTAGGTCTCTTAAAAGTACGCCTCTACCGACCCTTCGGTGCAGAGCTTTTTGTACAAGCAATTCCACAAAGCGTAAAGGCCCTTGCTGTTCTTGACCGAACAAAAGAGCCAGGCTCACTTGGAGAACCCTTGTACCAAGACGTAGTTACCGCACTTTCAGAAATGAAAAGAGATATCCCTGTCGTTCTCGGTGGTCGATACGGACTCGGTTCAAAAGAATTTACCCCAACCATGGTAAAAGCTGTTTTTGAAAACCTCAGCGGCAAAAAAATAAACAAGTTTATCATCGGTAT
>JAAZLA010000064.1 GCA_012799545.1 Treponema sp. | reverse complement strand
TGTATGAAAAGGCAATCGAAATTTCAAAATTAGAAACAGAAGATAAACCTGTGCCAGAAAAAGATTTAGCATTTATAAAAAACTTTTCAAAAGAGCTCATAAATATCGTACTTGTTTATGTCAGAGGAGAAAATATAGCCAATCCAGATGATTTAAAGATGGCCTGCGTTGCAGATATTTTTACTGACGCGGAAAGCGGCACTGTGCTGGAAGTTGCGGTAGGAAACCCAAGACGACTTTTTGTGCCCTTAAACGATACGCAAGGCGGAAAGCGAATCGCAATTGGTTATACTTATAGCTATTACGAATTTACCCAACCAATTACGAATAGGCTTAACGACGATGAGTGGAAAAAAATGGTATATGAAAAGAATGCCACTGTCGAAAACCTTTTACCATTTTGGGCAAAAGAATCTGTATTTGAAGAAAAGAGCCAATAATGAAAAAATAAAAAAGGCTCAAAAATGAAAGCTTTACATTTTTTTATTTCACTTATTCTTTTTTTTACAATCTTTCCCTCTTGTAGTAAGGATACTGAAAGCCATCCAAACATGAGGCGGTATGAAACATGGAGCTCCCTAGAAGAGACAGCCTTTGTCCCGCTTCACATGCCGAAAAAACTTTCAGAGATTTCTAAACATGCCTTTCCTTGGGCAGGCATTGTCAGCCATCATCTCTTAGCCGATGTCGTGATCGATGAGTATTTTTTTGCACTTTCAAAAAAAAGAAATGTAGATACTTTTTTTATTCTTTCCCCGGGGCACTATGGAGTAAATACAGAAACCTACTCATTAACCCATGGCTACTGGGCAGTCGAAAATGGATTTGTTGAAACTGACATCGATAAAACAGAGAGGCTTGCAAAGAGGCTTAAGGTTCAGCTTGACGAAAGCGCCTTTGATTTTGAACACGGTGTTTCAACCCTTATTCCGTATATAAAAAAATATTTTAAAAGCGCAAAGGTTGTCGCTATTTGTTATGACTGGGATGCAAGGTTTAGTTTACCCATGGCAAAAACACTTGCAGAATCCCTCGATTTATTTTTTGGTATAGAAGCGAGAAAGGAAAACTTTCTTTTAATTTCAAGCGATTTTTCTCATCGCGGTGATCTTGTTGCCACCGCCGAACGAGACAATAGAAGCCTGCGCTTTTTTAATGCGCCATCACTAGAGACATGGGATTTAGCAGCCTGCGATAATAGACCAGGCATCTATGCCCTAGCTCATTTAGGAGGAAATAATATGAAGGTAAATCTTATTTATCATACAAACTCATTTGAATTAAGCAATGAGGCTCCAGATGATATAACCAGTTATTTTTTTGCTTACTTTTATTAGACAAACGAGGGAGAAAAAAACACAAAATATAAAAGTGTTAATACAGTAAAAGGGAATGGGGAAAATTTGTTTTTTCCGGTTATGATGTTATCCTTTCTGAAAAGGCAATGACACAAGTTTTGTCGGCAGGTCTAAAGGAATAAGCTATGAAAAAAAACAATAATTATATTTCTGTAGTAGTATCGGTACATGTCATTTGTATCTTGCTGATACTGCTTGCATCTTGTGTGACTCGTATATCAACTAAAAAAGATACAGGAGTGTTTGTGGATAAAATAGAAGGACTTTCAAAAGATTTTATAATGGGAGTTGATATATCTAGTATACTTTCACTCGAAGAAAGTGGAGTGATTTTTAAAAATGAAGAAGGGAAGCCTACTGATATTTTTAAAGTTTTAAAAAACCATGGTGTTTCAAGTATCAGAATTCGTGTTTGGAATAATCCTTTTGATGATAATGGAAGAGGTTTCGGTGGTGGTAATGTAGATATTGACAGAGCTATTGAAATTGGGAAGCGTGCAGCAAAGGAAAAAATGTCTGTTATGCTTGATTTTCATTATTCAGATTTTTGGGCGGATCCCGCAAAGCAAGAAGTACCGCGAGTCTGGCAGGGAATGGGCATTGATGATAAAGCGCAGGCTTTGTATGAGTATACGAAGGAAAGTCTCCAGAAGGCTTTAAATGCGGGTGTTCATGTGGAATACGTTCAGATTGGAAATGAAACAACAGGATCTTTCTGTGGAGAAAAAAACTGGATAAATATTGCAAAACTAATGAAACAAGGTAGCCGTGCAGTACGAGAGGTTTCAAAAGAAAAAAAGAAAGATATAAAAATTGTTCTCCATTTTACCAATCCCGAAAAAGATGGGGAGTATGAACGCTATGTACAAATACTGCAGAAGCAGAAAGTCGATTACGATATTTTTGCTTCGTCGTATTATCCGTACTGGCATGGGACAGTAGAAAACTTTAGCTCAGTGCTTGCAAAGATAAAAGAGCTTTCTGGTAAAGATGTTATGTGTTCAGAATTTTCATATTTTTACACGTATGACAATGCAGATGATTTTGGAAATACGATATCAAAAGAGACTATCTGCGATAAGCCCTGGCCGGCAACTGTACAAGGACAGACAACCGCAATTTGTGAAGTTATTAATGCTACCTACGCAGCAGGAGGTATGGGTTTTTATTATTGGGAACCTGCATGGATCGGTGTTCCCGGCTCTACATATGATGAGCGAAGTAAATTGTGGGAACAATACGGATCAGGATGGGCCTCGAGCTATGCTTCGATCTATGATCCTTCTGATGCGGGAAAGTATTATGGTGGTACTTCTTGGGATAACCAGGCTCTCTTCGATTTTGAAGGCAAGCCGCTTGCATCTCTCAAGGCTTTTAATTTGTTAAGAACAGGTGCTGTGACAGATTGTGCTCCTGACGCAGTGGAAGAATGAAAAAGTCTATCTTGAAAAATAGTCGCCCTTTGCATTAACCAGAATTTTTCTCAGACTTATGACATTTTTTCGTTTTTTGTCTTGATAAAATACGCATTAGGCGGTACACTGAAAAAACAGTATTTTTTAGGATAGGAATGATAAAAACATGGCAAATACAGAATTATTAGATCTAACGATAAGTGAAATGCTCCGTGAGCAAACAAAAAAGAATCCAAACCAAGATTTTATGGTTTACTCCGACCGTGATTTGCGTTTTACTTATGCAGCCTTCGATGCACGAGTTGATGCGCTTGCCTGTGCGCTTTTGGCGATTGGCCTAAAAAAAGGCGATCACCTCGGTATTTGGGCGACAAATGTACCAGATTGGCTTAGCTATATGTTTGCTGCAACGCGTATCGGTGTAGTAACCGTTACTATTAACACGAGTTATAAATTGCATGAGCTTGAGTATGTTATTAAGCAGTCCGATATACGAATGCTCTGTATCTCCGATGGAATGAAGGATTCACAATATGTGAGCATGATAAAGGAGCTCATCCCCGAGCTTGACACATGTCAAAGAGGCGCACTTGTAAGTGAAAAATTTCCAGAATTAAAGCAGGTTGTTTTTATTGGTCCAGAAAAGTATCGTGGGCTTTATTCAACCCATGAACTGCTTTTACTTGGGCAACATATTGATATCGCCAGAGTACATGAAGTTGAGCAAACTCTCAATTGCCATGAGGTAATCAATATGCAATATACCTCGGGTACAACGGGTTTTCCAAAGGGTGTTATGCTCTCTCATCACAATATTTTGAACAATGGGTATTTTATTGGGCAATGTATGAAGTATAGCGAAAAGGAAAAGGTTTGCTTGCCAGTTCCGCTTTTTCATTGTTTTGGCATTGTACTCGGTGTTATGGCGGTTCTTTCTCATGGAGCTACCCATGTTATGATCGAAAGCTTTGATCCCCTCCTTGTTCTTGCTTCTGTCCATAAAGAAAAATGTACCTCCCTGTACGGTGTTCCCACAATGTTTATTGCAGAACTCAATCATCCTATGTTCAACATGTTTGATATGTCCTCACTTCGAACGGGCATTATGGCAGGCTCACTTTGTCCCATCGATGTCATGAAGGCTGTTATGTCAAAGATGAATCTTACAGAGATTACCAGTGTCTATGGTTTAACAGAAACCTCTCCCGGTATGACACAAAGTAGAATAGATGACCCCATGGAAATTCGTGCAACAACGGTTGGAAAAGAATTGCCTCATATTGAAGTTAAGGTGCTCGATCCAGAAACTGGGGAGGAATGTCCTCCAGGAGTACAAGGTGAAATGTGTTGCCGTGGCTACAATGTGATGAAGGGCTACTACAAAAATCCAGAAGCGACAGCAGAAATTATCGATGCAAATGGTTTTTTACATTCGGGCGATTTGGGCATAAAAGATGAGGCTGGTTATTTTAAAATAACAGGGCGCATCAAAGATATGATTATCCGTGGTGGGGAAAATA
>JAAZLA010000063.1 GCA_012799545.1 Treponema sp. | reverse complement strand
TTTTTTTATATACACCACAATCAAATATCCGCGATATCGCTATTATTCCAGCAAAAATAGATGCAGAAGTCCTTGCTTTTATTCTTACAGATGAGGCTATCTATCCCTTGAGGTATTGGCTTACAAATGAGTCCTACGATGAGAGAAAGGCCTCGGTAAAATTATCAGAAACAAAAACTGTTTTTGTCGATGCCTATCTTTCTTTTGGCGATGTCGTCTATACCTCTGTTACCGGAAAGCGAAACGAGGTGAGAAATCTTCGCTCCTTTAGCCGAAATGATGCTGAGAAGGTGGGGTTTTATGAAAAAAAAAGCTTCGATGATGGAAAATACCTTGTGATGAGCGAGCCAGATTTTACCGCATTGGACCTTGATAGTATGCTTGCCTTGCAAGCACTCATCGATACAAAAAATGCCCGAAGAAAACCTCCCCGTGCACCACTCATAGAATACCAAGACTTGAATTTTTATTACGATGTTATAGAAAAATTACGGCGCTAAGGTAAAAATAGTTGTTGTTTTATTAATACTATTTATTTCACTTGACAGAAATCATGATTTCATAGTATGTTTTCATTACCTAGTAATCTTGTAGGGAATATAAAAATGAATTAGAGAATGGGATTTATAAAAACCCAAAACGCAGAGGAGGCTCGTATATGAATGTAGCAAAAAATATTTTGGCTTTGGTAGGAAAAACGCCCTTGGTTTCGCTCAGTCGATGGGGAAAAGAGAAGCAATTAAATGCGCAGATTATTGCAAAGCTTGAAAGTTATAATCCCGCTGGTTCGGTAAAGGATCGCATCGCAAAAGCAATGATAGAAGATGCATTTGAGAAAAAACGCATCGATAAAAACTCGGTTATTATTGAGCCAACGAGTGGCAATACAGGCATCGGACTTGCCTTTGTTGCTGCACAGTATGGTTTGAAAATTATCCTTACTATGCCAGAAACGATGAGCATAGAACGTCGAGCGCTTCTAAAGGCCTATGGTGCAGAAATTGTACTTACGGAGGGAAGCAAGGGTATGAAGGGGGCCATTCAAAGGGCTGAAGAGCTCGCGCAAGAGATACCAAATGCCTATATTCCAGGGCAGTTTGAAAATCCTGTCAACCCGCTCATTCACTACGAAACAACGGGAGCAGAGATATGGGAAGATAGCGATGGAAAGGTCGATATCTTGGTCTCTGGTGTTGGGACGGGCGGAACGCTAACGGGTGCAGGTCGCTATCTAAAAGAAAAAAATCCTGCTATTCAGGTTGTTGCTGTGGAACCAAGTGCATCTCCCGTTCTTTCTGGAGGAGAGCCAGGGGCGCATAAAATTCAAGGCTTGGGCGCAGGTTTTATCCCCAAAACGCTTGATACAGAAATCTACGATAGTATTATACAGGTAGACAATGATGATGCCTTTGAAACAGGGCGCGAACTAGGAAGGATAGAAGGACTACTCTGCGGTATTTCTAGTGGTGCTGCCTTGTATGCTGCAAGTCGTCTTGCTGAAGACCCAAAAAATGCAGGCAAAAACATCGTTGTGATTTTCCCCGATACGGGAGAGCGCTATCTTTCAACGCCTTTATTTACTAGCTAGAATTTCTGGTTTTTTCTACAGTATATTAAATTGCTTAGACAAAATAGTAGACTCGACCAAAGCTTTATTTTTTAGTATATTGATTGGGAGGGTCTCTGTTTAAGCTAAGCTAGATTATGTACAAAGGATAAACGATGAAATCATACATTGATACAAAAACAAAACTTTCTATGGGTCTAGACCCATTTTTACCTTTTGCTTCAGTATCTGCAGAAAACAGCAAATCCTTTCAAGTAGGCTTTGAAAAAGAATTTGCCTCAATGATTCTTTCTGCCTCAGGTTGGCGGAAGGTCTTTGTTTCATCGGGCTATGAAGAAGATGCAAGTGAAAGTATTGGGGAAGTAAATGCTGCCCTTGCTGTCTATATTGCTGAAAGTTTTGCAACATATATAAAAGAGGCCACGGGAAAGGCAAGCCCGCGAATTGTTATCGGCTTAGATGCTCGTCCTACTGGCACAGAAATAGGGCAAATCCTCTTACAGGTTTTAGCCCATCGAGATATAAGCCTCGAATATGTCTTTATTAGTGCTGCGCCAGAAATTATGGCTTATGCACGAGAAAAAGATGGATTTGTCTATGTTTCTGCGAGCCATAATCCGGTTGGTCACAACGGCATTAAATTTGGCTTAAATGACGGTGGCGTTATTCCGGGAGCTGAATCTGCAAAGCTTACCGCATTGTTCAAAGACCTCTGTACGAGAGAAGACGCTTTTTCAAAGGCGGTTGAGCTCTACGAAAGCGCACAAAAAACAAATATAGCTGCTCTTTTTTCCGCAGTTGCAAAAAATAAAGAAAAAGCCCTCGCAAGCTATGAGTCTTTTACCAAAGAAGTTATAAGCGGTGAAACAGAAGCTTCTAAACAAGATACTTTTTTAGATTTACTAGGAAAGAGCGCAAAAAAGACAGCGCTTTCTATCCTTGTAGATATGAACGGGAGCGCTCGAACTATCTCTATCGATAAAAGCTTTATCAGCAAGCTTGGGTTTGGTTTTCACGCTTTTAATGACAGTGTTCGAGATATCGTCCATGCAATTATTCCAGAACCTGAAAACCTCGTACACTGTGCAAAAAAAATGGAAGAAATGCAAAAAGCGGGAGACTCCTCAGTAGTGCTTGGATATATGCCCGATTGCGATGGAGACAGGGGAAATATTGTCTACTGGGATAGCAAAAAGAAAAAAGCCGGTATTCTCGAAGCGCAAGAGGTTTTTGCTTTATCTGTTTTGTCTGAGCTTGCCTTTACCGCCCTTCGTCACAAGGCATTTACAAAAGAAGCAATAGAAAAACTCTCTATTGGCATTGCGGTAAACGACCCCACTTCTATGCGGATAGAAGAACTTGCCGATGCCTTTGGTGCTCGGGTATTTCGAGCAGAAGTAGGTGAGGCAAATGTCGTAAATCTTGCTCGAGCTAAACGAGAAGAAGGTTTTCTCGTGCCTATTTTGGGAGAAGGCTCAAATGGAGGAAACATTACTCATCCAGCTGCAGTGCGCGACCCACTCAATACCCTTTTTGCGCTTTTAAAACTTTTGAGTCTTCGTGGGACAAAGGACGAACCTGGTCTTTTTAAACTCTGGCTGAGTCTCTCAGGACAAGAGGCAGCCTACAAAGACGATTTTGATTTAGTCGATATTATCAACACGCTTCCACAGTTTACGACTACGGGTGTATCTGAAGAACGGGCCTTGCTCGATATAAAAACCCTCGACCACGCTGTACTTAAAAAACGCTATCAATCTATTTTTTATGCACAATGGAACGAAAAAAAGATGGCTCTCAAAGAAAAATGGGGTATCGCATCTTGGCGAGCGGTAGCAAATAAGGGCATGGAACAAAAAGAGGCAATAGCAGACTTTTCGCTTTCAGAAAAAGGTGGACTAAAAATCATTTTTTCATCAGCACAAAAAAAAGATATTGCCTTTATTTGGATGCGTGGTAGCGGAACTGAACCAGTTTTTCGCGTGATGTCCGATGTCAAAGGCAGTGATGTGAAAGCAAAAGAAATGGAAAAGGAATTACTCGCTTGGCATAGTCAAATGATTTTACTCAGCGATGCAGAAGACTAGGCATCTGCACGCATAAAAAAGTAGATATTGCTTATTCGGACAAGAAGTGATATATTTTTTTATTAGAGAAGTAGTTAGTAGTTAGAGAAAGAAAGATAAAGGTGGCATAATGAGCGTTCGAGGAGAACTTTTTACAACACAGGTTGTATTGGACAATAGATCCTATTTTTTCAATGTAAAAGAAAATCGCACGGGCGATGTATTTCTTCAAGTTGTAGAAAGCAAAAATAAGGACGGCAGTAATTTTGACCGCCATGCAATTGTCATTTTTGAAGAAGATATGCAGAAGTTCTTTAAGGGCTTAGAAACATCTTTGCAGTTTATAGAAAAAGACAAAAAAGAAAAGAAGAAAAAGGCAGCTGAGAAAAAAGCGGCTCGACAAGCCTATAACGAAAAAATGAAACTAGGTAGCAAGTTTTCAGATGCGAGTTCCAAAAAAACAGCTATGAAAAAAGTCCAGTCGAAGCGTTCCGCAAAGCCAAGTGATACAAGTGATGAGCGTAAACCTGATGGCATTAAGCGATCTGGCAAGGTAATTGTTGTAAAAAAATCATGAAAACAATGACAGAGGGAAAACCTTTTTCCCTTATCCTTAAATTCTCACTACCCTTACTTGCAGGCAATCTTTTACAACAAATGTACAACCTTGTCGACTCCATTGTCGTTGGTCATTTAGTTGGTGAAGAAGCGCTTGCCGCAGTCGGCAGCACAAATATCATAAATTTTTTACTCGTTTCGCTTTTTTTGGGGCTTGCCCTCGGCTTTACTATTCTCGTTTCACAATTTGTAGGTGCAAAAGAAGAGGCAAAGGTTCGACGTGCGGTAGAAACAGCCTTTATTTCAGGCATTGTCGGTGCGGTTTTGGTTACCATCCTTGGAATTCTTCTAACAAATCCACTTTTGCAGCTACTCAATAGTCCCGAAGGCCAGGTGCGCACAATGTCTGAAACCTACCTAAAAATCCTTTTTATTGGAACAATAGGTACCTTCGGCTTTAATCTAAATGCAGGCATCCTGCAAGGCTTAGGCGATTCTATTTCATCTCTCAAATTTCTTGCTGTTGCAACTATACTCAATATTATACTCGATCTTGTTTTTGTTGTTGTCTTTGGCTGGGGTGTAGCAGGTGTTGCTTGGGCGACCATTATTGCACAAGTGGTTTCTTTTATTTTAGGACTTTTATATCTCAATAAAAAACTGCAATTATTTAGCTTCAAAATCCTTAGTTGGGAATTTAGCAATAAAATTTTTATAGAAGCACTTCGAATTGGTTTGCCTGGAGGCGTGCAAAATATGCTTTTCTCCCTCGGCACAATGGCAATTCAGCGGCTTATAAATAGCTATGGGTCGGCATATATGGCAGGTTTTAGTATATCGAGTCGTATAGATTCAATTGCCTTTTTACCCATTGTTAGTTTTGCAAGTGCTGCAACGACCTTTACGGGGCAAAATGTCGGCGCTAAACGGCTCGATCGTGTCGCACAAGGACATAAAACCGTACAAATGATGTCAGCCTTTGTGGTTATATGTATATCTATTTTAGTTGTCCTTTTTGCGCCCTTTTTAATGGCTGTTTTTTCACCAGAACAAGAAGTCATTCAAGCCGGAGTAGAGGTCCTTTCTCGATTGATGCCTTGCTATGTTTTAGTGTCGATATTATTTATTGTAAATTCTGTTTTACGCGGCGCGGGAGAATCTCTCATGCCCTTCCTTTCTTCTATGGTATCATTTTTGATTTTTAGAATGCCCGCAGCATATATCCTCGATTATTTTTTTGGACGAAGTGAAATAGGCTGGTCCTATGGTATAGGCTGGGTTTTCGGTTTAATCATTATCTTACCATACTATTTTTCAGGAAGATGGAAAAAAAGGATTACACCGGAAGATGAAAAATAAACTGCTAAATATGATAAAAGCCCTTGACCTTTTTTTATATATCTAGTATGTTTAATTTACTGACGATGAGAAGTACAAAATTGTAAACCTCATCAAGACGAAATGATGTTTATCATCATAACCGAGTGAAGGAAATGGTTGCTTTTACTTTTTTACAAGTTTTTGCGCTATTACTAAAAGCTTTATTGGAAAGACATATCGTTTGATATTTTTTCTTAAAAAAACAAAAAAAGATTGATAGAGCTCTTGACTAAATTTTAGAGCTGTGTTACTCTCTTCGTTACCCACTGAGGAACTTTTTGCAATAAAAGTTTCGCGGTGTAATATAAAAGGGCTTTTTGTCTTGAGGTGAAAAGTCGTTAGATGATTTTTGAAAATAATTAGGGATGGAAAGAAAGAGACGTAAAACAAAGCAATTTGTTTTTACACAGTAAGGTTCTTGAATTAAAGAATGAACACAAACCCGTG
>JAAZLA010000062.1 GCA_012799545.1 Treponema sp. | reverse complement strand
TCTCCGTCCTTTGTTTTTGGCACAACAGACAAAATCCCAAAAGACTTATCGTTTATAACCGGAAGCATTTGCCCCGAATACAAACCCGTAACAACACGATAGAGTTTCTTATCGTCAATTTTTTCTTTGATTCCGTCTTTATTTATAAGGGCAACATCGGTTACCTTGTTAAAAATAAGTCTATGTGGATTGAAGGTATAGGTTAAACCAGTAATATACAACTGAGCGGCACTCATAATAGGTTGAATCGAAGCGTCAACCTCGCACATTGTTTTAAGTTCCTTCCCTGTCAAATACACCGAGATTAAAGGATAGCCTGCAATGCCGTCTTTTCCAATGCCAAGCGAACTTACGATAAAGGCATCTGCAACGCTGATATCTCCCTTGACAAAGGAGCCACGCACGACGCCACTTGGCACAAGCGCTGCAGTAATTTCCTCGTAAGAATCGCCCTCCGCTTGTTCAACCGCATACCGATAGGCATCGCATATAAGCGTCCCAAGCGGCTCCTCCCTATGCTCATCACCGATTTCATTTGAAGCGGTAAAATGAAAAGGCGTATAGGCAAGCACCTCATCAAAGCCAAGGTCATACTGACGTAGATATTCTCTTTCTACAATGAGCTTAAAATAATTGACAATAGGCAGAATTTCTCTATCCTCTGGTACAGAATCGTTTATATCGATGAGTTGATAGGTCCCCACAGTCCAAGCCTTGTCGGTTTTTTCGACAAGAAGTTTTCCGAGTTTTTCTGTATACGAGCCACAAGAAACAATAATCGTCTTTCCTACAATGAGCGGCTCAGGAATCACCGTATGACTATGCCCCGAAATAATGACATCGATCTCTGGCACCTTTTTTGCTAAAATTTCATCCTCGGTGTTTGGACTCTTACCTTCCGTTCCCGAATGGGAAAGACAGAGAATCATGTCAACATTTTCATTTGCTTGAATATCTGAAACAATGCGCCGTGCATTTTCTATATAATCAGTAAAAGTAACCTCTGCCATAGGAGCATTCGAGGCAGAGTCCTTCCCCATAACCGCAAAAAGCGCAATCGTATAGCCTTTTTTCTCAAGTAGAATGTATTCCTTTGCAGGATAGTTTGCCAAGGCAGCTTCGAGCTCAGCAAGAGACGGCGTTAAATTGCCCGCTGCATCTTTTGGAAATGTAACATTTCCAACAAGAAGTTCAGGAAGCTTGTCTCCACTTGCCTTTGCAGTATTTAAACTTTTTGCCAGCCCACTAGCGCGAAAGTCAAACTCATGATTTCCAAGCGTCGTTGCTTCAAAGCCAATTTTTCCCATAATGCGCAACTGTGGACTGTGGGTAGAAAAAATAGTTTGAAAAAGCGTTCCCATAGAATAATCACCCGCATCCACAAGTAAAAGTTCCGAGTCTTTTTTTCGCTCTTCCTTTACGAGACTTGCAATACGCGTAAGCCCGTAAGTACTCATCGACTGCCCATTTTGTAAGGTATTACTAGGCGTTAAATGGTCGTGCATATCGTGCGTAAAAAGAATAGTTAGAGAGCCATCACCTGCAACTAAGACAAATGATAAAGACAAAAGAACAAAAAGAAAAAGCAACCTTTTCCAAATGCGCGGAAAATTTTCCCCTGATAAAAAAAACATTTCTATAACACTCCTCAAAATTTCTATCTATGTACTAGTATACAGGGAGAATAGCGAAAATGAAAGGAAGGAAGT
>JAAZLA010000061.1 GCA_012799545.1 Treponema sp. | reverse complement strand
GGCATCACAGTCGACCAAACAGCAGTCAACTGCACAGAATACCTGCGCTCCCTCTTGCTTATCAAAAGCGGCATTAGAAAAGAAGCCCTTCTTGGTTATGCTCCTCAGCGCTATTCCCAAATATGCATCGACATTTGGACACGAGAACAAATCGAAAAGGCTCTCGCGCTTTTTTTACAACTCTACAAAGATTTGCGGTATTCCATTAACCCACGCTATGAACTAGAACTTGCAGTTTCTCGCCTTTGCTATCTATCCAGTTATACCTCCCCCATCGAAGTAAAAAAAGCGCTCGACCAAATGCGTAATATTTTAGCGCAAACTTCTATAGATTTTATAGAAGGAAAACAGGCGGAAGGCGAAAATTCTTCTTTTCAAAAATCGATCCAACAAAATCAAGAACAAGAGGTCGCAACATCTACAGAAACAAAAAGCTTAGAAAAAGAAGCTGTTGCGAATACCATAGAACCGAGTCTTGCAGAAAAAGCGGCTCCAAAAAAAGCGACAAACTTTGCAGAATTGAAAGAGCTCGTTTTAAATGAGCTACGCATTAATCATTCTGTTTTAGCACCCTGTATTATACAAGCTGATTGGAAAAACGAAGAAGGTGTTATTCTTTTTGAAGTCGCAAACAGCTATGCAAAAACAACTATAGAAAAAAATCGCCCGATTATCACAAAAATTATACAGGGATTTTGGCAAGAAAACACCAAAATTCTTGTACAGCTTGTAGAAAAAATTACAGAACAAGCAAACGACGAAAAACATCCAGAATCTGTAGAAGCGGTTTGCAATATGTTTAAAGGAAAAGTTATAAGCAAAACAGAAGCCGCTGTCTTGGAAAACACTACAAATAATGAAAAAGGAGATGATGATGAATCCTTTTGAAATATTAAAAAATGCAGGCGCCATAAAACAACAGCTTGAAAAAACACAAGAAGAACTCGATTCAGTTGTCGAGACAGGCTCTGCTGGCGGAGCTATGGTAAAGGTTACCATCAATGGAAAATTTGAAATGCTCAAGGTAGAAATAGACCCCCTTACTGTTGACCCGAAAGAAACACAGATGCTACAAGACCTCATTGTTGCGGCATACAACCAAGCTGCATCAAAAATACAAGAGAGTTTAAAAAACAAGGTTTCTTCTTTAACAGGTGGAATGAATATCCCTGGATTTAATTTTTAATGAACGCACTTGATGAATTAACACAAAGTTTTTCTCGCCTTCCTGGTATTGGAAAGAAAACCGCCTCACGTATTTCCCATAGCCTCCTGAAAATGGACCAATCTTTTTTAACACTTTTTGCACATCAGCTCCTGAGTTTACATGAGCGCATCAAAATATGCTCAATCTGTGGCTCTTACACGGAAGACGATCCCTGCTCCATCTGCACCGATACAATGCGCGACCAAGCACTTCTTTGCCTTGTTGAAGACCCACGAGATGTACAAACGATTGAAGCATCCCATGAATTCAACGGACTTTTTCACGTTTTAGGAGGACTTATCTCCCCCCTTGACGGCATCGGTCCCGACCAACTTCGCATCATACCACTTATCAATCGCATTAAAGAAAATAAAATTACCGAAGTTATTATTGCAACAAATCCCACCGTTGAGGGCGATACAACCGCGCTATATATCCAACAAATACTAAAACCTTTTCCCGTAAGTGTTTCCCGCCTCGCTTCTGGTCTTCCCGTAGGAGGGGATTTAGAATATGCAGATAAACTCACCCTTGCACGCAGTTTTAAAGGACGAACCTCTCTTTAAGCTAAGAAAGGCTCTCTGTTCAAGCTCTCTTAGTTTAAAATAAAAAAACCACCTCTGTTTTTAAGGTGGTTTTCTCTATGTTGATAAGCCTGTTATTGTAGCAAGCTAAGCACAGATTGTGTGCTTTGATTTGCTTGCGCAAGCATAGCTGTACCAGATTGTGTAAGTACTTGATTTTTGGTAAGTTCAACAATTTCACTTGCCATATCAGTATCTCGAATCTTAGATTCAGCTGCTTGTAAGTTTTCAGAAGTAATATCTAAACCTTTAATCGTATATTCAAGTCGATTTTGGTAGGCGCCAAGGTCTGCTCTTTGCTTATTGATTTTCTTTAAAGCCTCATCGAGCGTTCCAATTGCACGGTTTGCATTTTCTGGATCTTCAAGAGTTATAATCGACTCATCACCCGCATTTCTTAAATTAAGCGCGGTTGCTGTCATTGTCCCAATATATGCTTCAATTCTTTGGTCCATATTGGCACCAACGTGGAACCACAT
>JAAZLA010000060.1 GCA_012799545.1 Treponema sp. | reverse complement strand
ATAGAAAAAATAGAAGTATATACATTTTTTGATGCTTTTTTTTATAAAAACGCTGAAGACTTTCTTGATAGCTTAAACAAAAGCTTCCTGAAAATCGAGGAAGAAAAACAAAATAAAAATGCGAGACAGAAAATTTGTGAAATGGGGCTTGCCTTTAGCGTAGATGGTTTTTCGCAAGCTATTCGTGATGCAAATATAAAGATTTGTAATACGTTTTTAGCATCCGATCTCGACTTTAATGGACGAGATTCTTTAGGCACGCCCCTTCTCAATATTGCTGTTCGTGCTGAAAATATAGATGTTGTAAAAAAATTGTTAAAAAAATCTGTATCTATCGATGCAAAATCTCTTGACCGAGGCTATTCTGCATTGATGGATGCGGTGTGGAAGTCTAACCTTGCATTAGTAAAATTGCTTATTGCTGCAGGCTCTGACGTAAATTTTATTTCCGATGATGGACAGTCTATCCTTGTGTTGGCAACTGGTGTAGATAATTACGATATTTGTAATGCCTTAGTAAAAGCTGGAGCAAGTTGTCACTTAAAAGATAATATGGGAATGTCTGCGCTTGATTATGCCCGCCTTTTCAAAAAAGAAAATCTTGTCGCCTTGTATGAAAAAGGGGGAGTATGATGTTTTGTGCATTTACAGGTGGTGGTACCGCTGGGCATATTTACCCTGGCTTAGCGGTTGTCGATGAATTAAAGGCTCTTTGTCCAGAACTCTCTTTTTTGTGGATCGGCTCTTCCCAAGGAATGGATAAACACATTGTCGAAGAATCTGGATCGGTCGACCTTTTCAAGGGGATTGCTTCAGGAAAATTGCGGCGCTATTTTTCTTTTAAGAACTTTATAGATGTTTTTAAAATCTTTTTTGGGTTTATCGCTTCCTTTTTTATCCTCTTAAAATACAAACCGCTTTTTTTATTTTCAAAGGGTGGCTTTGTCTCTGTTCCTCCTTGCTTTGCAGCAAAACTTTTGGGTATTCCTGTATACACTCATGAATGTGATTTTTCCCCTGGGCTAGCAACGAAACTGAATGCGCGGTTTGCAAAAAAGATTTTTCTTTCGTATGAAGAGACAAGGACTTTTTTCCCAAAGGAAAAGCAAAATACCTTGCTTGTTTTTGGAAATCCTGTTCGTCCTATTTTTTATAAAACGGATGCAAAATTCGGCTTCGATTTTCTTTTTAAGGAAAACCAGGAATTATATGAAACAATAAAAACGAAGCCATTATTATTGGTGCTGGGGGGAAGCCTGGGTGCGAGACAAATAAATAAACTTGTCGAAGAAAATCTTGAATGGCTTTGTGAGCATTGTATTGTGGTGCATCAAAGAGGAAAAAATACGCTTTTAACAGAAACTCCATACAAAGAATACCTCCCATATGAATTTATCTACAGTGAAATGCCCCATGTTTTGGCTGCTGCCGATATCGTTCTTTCTCGAGCAGGTGCAAATAGCTTGAGCGAAGCCTTGGTTCTTCAAAAACCGATGATTCTCATTCCGCTCATGGGTTCTGGGACGAGGGGCGACCAAGTTGAAAATGCCCAAAATCTAGAAAAAAATAAGGCAGCGCAGGTTTTATTGGCTGAAGATGTACATGCTGACTCTTTGAAAAAATCGCTTTTGTTTTTTTTAGATAAAAAAAATAGAACAAACTATGCTGAAAATACAAAGAAAATGAATTCTATAGAAAAACCTGCACAGAAAATTGCAGAGTATCTTGCGAGAGAAGAGGTAAAAGGCCAATGCTCAATGGCTTAGATGTTTTTTTTATTTTAATTTCTCTTGTTCTTATTCTTTTGGATACGCTAAAAGGCTTTGTTTCTTCTTTTTTTAATAAGGCTGCCTTTGTCTTAGCGCTTTTATTCGCTTTTTTATTTTTTTCCTATGGGGCATTTTTTTACGGGCAGTTTATTCAGATTGGGTTTCTCTCAGCGCTTCTTTCCTTTGTATCAATCTTTGCTATTGTATTTCTCATCGTAAAAATTTTTCAAAGTCTAACAAAAAAAGTGTTTTTTTCAAATCCGATTATGGCAAGCTTAGATCGCTCTCTCGGCTTTTTATTTGGGCTTGTAGAAGCCTTTGTTCTTATTATTTTTATCTTGTATCTTCTTCAAGCGCAAAACATTTTTTCTGTAGACAGTTTACTGGGAAATAGTTTTTTTTATACGCTCTTGCAACCGATTTTGGGCTTCGAGCCCGTTTTAATTAAAGGATAGTTATGTTTGAAAATGTATTATATCAAAATGCGGTCGATCAGCTCATACAGGCAATTGAAAATAAAGACTTACCGCAGTCGCTTTTATTTTTTGGACCCTCATCGAGTGCAAAACTTACAACAGCTTTAGAGCTTGCGCGAGTACTTTCTTGCAAGGCTGCGGTAAAAGGGGAGTGGCTCTGTAGCTGTTCTTCTTGTGCGCAGCATAAACTGCTCGTGCATCAAAATCTTTTATTGCTTGGGCCACGGGAGACGAGCTTAGAGATCGCGGCGAGTGAAGCAAGTTTTTTGAAAGCGATTTCCCAAAATGCTGAGTATAAAGAGGCAACAAAGTTTTTGTTTTTGCGGAGTATTCGAAAGCTCTTATTGCGCTACCATCCTGTTTTGTTACAAGATGATGACCAAGCTTCGAAAGTTGCCTCGCATGTCTTGCAAATAAATGAATTGCTCGAGGAATTGGAACAAGGTCTTCATACGAGTGAAATAAAAGATATACAAAAAATTACAGAAAGCCTTGTAGACCTTTCTGTAAAACTTGAAGCACAATATAGTTATGACAGTATTCCAGTTTTGCATATTCGAAATCTTTCCTACTGGGCACGTCTGACAAGTTCTGATGGGAAAAAAATTGTTATAATAGAAAATGCCGACCGGATGCTCGATGCTTCAAAAAATGCTTTGTTAAAAATTTTAGAAGAGCCGCCAAAGAATCTTACGTTTATTTTGCTGACGACAAATAGAAATGCGTTTCTACCGACAATTCTTTCAAGACTTCGCCCCTATTATTTCCAAGAAAGAAAGGAAGAAGAGCAAAAAGAGGTGATAGAGCGAGTTTTTCATTTGACCGCATCAAATATCGAAGATTTTTTACTTGGCTACTTGCCCGTTTCTCTTGAAACAATTCAGAATAATGCAAAAAAACTTTATGCTATGCTAGAAGGGAAAAGCCTTCTTGAGCTTGAAGGAATTATAAAAGACTTAGGCGGCTTAAAATCGCGCCTTGTTTTATCCTTGTTTTTTAATCAATTATTTTTATTGCAGCGTGAATCTATTCGCAATGCAGATGAGGATAAAAAGGCCTTGGTGCTTGAAAAAACATATGAGGCGCTTTCTTTTATAAAAAGCTGCTATGAAAATATACGTTTTTTACGTCAAAATCCACAGTCGGCTTTTGAATCCTTGGCTCATTCTTTACTAAAAAACAAAAAAAATACTTTGTAAGCCCTAGGATTTTTACTTTGTTTTTTAAGTTTTAGTCGGCAGAAAAATACAAAAGGTAGGTCTATGCGAAATTTTGTCAGAAGAGCTTCTCAAAAAATTTCAAAACTTTCAAACGAGCAACTCACTCAACTGGTTGAAAGTATCTATACTGAAAACGAAACCTTGGATTCAGTTATTGAGTCTTTAAGTATTGGTTTGCTTATATGTGATGTTGACTGGAAATTGCTTTTTGCAAACAAGGCTTCTGAGCGTTTTATGCCCTTTACGGTTCGCCTTTCTGAGTTTCGCTCTACAGATGCAGTCTTCGATCAAGAGGTGTGGAAATTTATCGCCGACTCCGATATTGCTCATTTTTTGGAAAAAAATGCAGAAAAAACATATACGAGTCAAGATTTTACCCTAGAAACGAGTGGTGGTAACAGGCGTTTTGTAAATATTAGTACTATGCCCTTGGTGAGGGAAAAAAAACTCATCGGCAATATTATAAAAATCGATGATATAACTGAAAAGAAAAACGCGGAAGTTTTACTGCGCCGTATGGAAAGTCTTGCAAGTTTAACCAATCTTGCTGCAAGCGTTGCTCATGAGATAAAAAATCCTTTGGGAAGCATTAGTATTCATATACAACTTATACAAAAAATTGTACAAAAGGCACGAGAAAATAAAAATCTTCTTTTGGACAATGGGAAAATTGAAAAATATCTCGATATTACAACCGAGGAAATAGAGCGTTTAAATAAAACTATTGTCGATTTTTTATTTGCGGTGCGTCCTATCAGTGCCCATCTTGAACTCATCGATGTTCATGCGCTTTTACGGCACTTTCTTCCTTTTTTCCAAGCAGAACTCGATGAGAAAAAAATACGTTTAAAAACAGATATTCCAGCGGGTGAGCAAAAACTGCTCGTCGATGAAAAACTATTTAAACAATTGCTTATCAATCTTATACAAAATGCTATGGATGTTTTACCTGCAGGTGGTTGCATAGAGATTTCTGGGCAGCTTGAAAATAGCTCTTATGTACTTTTTCTTAAAGACAATGGAAGGGGAATCGCAGATGAAGACCTTCACAAGATTTTTGAGCCATACTTCACAACAAAGATAACGGGTACAGGGCTTGGTTTAACGATGGTCTATAAAATAATAAAAGAGTTTTCGGGTGATATTATCGTTTCATCAAAGCTTGGCGAAGGGACTGTTTTTAAAATGACCTTCCCACTTCCACAAATGGACAGAAAATATTTGGATTATACAGGGGAATAAAATGAAGTTTAATATTTTAATAATAGATGATGAAAAAAATATACGAGAAGGGCTTGCAGAATCCATGGAACTTGAGGGCTATAATCCTATTTTGGCAAAAGACGGGAAGGAGGGCTTAGAGCGTATTTCTCGTGGCGATATAGACCTTGTTATAACTGATTTACGCATGCCGCTGGTAAGCGGTGAAGAAGTTCTGGAGCAGGTGAATGCACAAAGCCCCGGCTTGCCAGTGATTGTTTTAACAGGTCACGGTAGTATTGACTCCGCAGTCGATGCTATGCGAAATGGTGCTTACGATTTTTTAACAAAGCCCCTCAATCTCGATAGACTCGGCCTCATCGTAAAACGCGCACTTCAAAATCGCCAGCTCGTCTTACAACATCGAGAACTGCAACACGAACTTGAAAGTAAACAAACCTTTGAGTCCATTATCGGGAAAAGTGCCGAAATGCAAAAAATCTTTGATATGGTGCGGCGAGTTGCCGATTCCAAGGCTTCTGTTTTGATAACTGGCGAGAGCGGGGTAGGAAAGGAGCTTATTGCAAATGCGCTGCATAATCTTTCAAGCAGAAAAGACAAGCCCCTTATCAAGGTGCATTGTGCCGCATTGACAGAATCGCTTTTGGAGAGTGAACTTTTTGGTCATGAAAAAGGCGCTTTTACGGGTGCTATTTCTAGAAAACGTGGGCGCTTTGAGCTTGCCCATGGTGGTAGTATTTTTCTAGATGAAATAGGTGAAATCGATCAAAATATTCAAATAAAGCTTTTGCGGGTTTTGCAAGAAAAAGAGTTTGAGCGAGTCGGTGGCGAGGAAACCATACAGGTAGATAGCCGTGTTATCGCTGCGACAAATAAGGACTTGGTCGAGCAAATAAAAAAGAAACAATTCCGCGAAGATTTGTATTATCGATTAAATGTTGTGCATATTCATCTGCCGCCCCTACGAGAGAGAAAAGACGATATTCCGCTTATGGTTACCCAGTTTTTGCAAGAGTTTGCAGAAGAAAACAATAAAAATATCATCGGTATCGATGCGAAGGCACGAAGGCTTTTGTATAGCTATGACTGGCCGGGCAATATTCGTCAACTGCGTAACTGCATAGAAAGCGCTGTTGTTATGAGCCAGGGCGATACCATACAGGTAGAAGACTTACCGCCTACCATCGCAGAATCTCGGGGAGAAAATGCCGTACATATTCCCTTGGGAATTACTATGGCAGAGGCTGAAAAAGCTATCATTTTGGAAAATCTTGCGTTTTTTAAAGGAAATAAGTCTAAAACTGCTGATTCGCTTGGAATTGGACGAAAAACAATTCATCGTAAACTCGATGACTATCTCGCTACTGATGAAAGAGAAAGCCAAGAATAAATCTTATCTTGAAGAAATATTTTTTTTATGTCATACTAATCGGAAAAGAATAGGTGATTATAGAAAATCACAGCAGAAAAAAGGGGATTATTTTGTATAAACCAGTTGATCCAAAGGTGGATTTTTCAAAAGAAGAAGAGAAAATTTTAGAGTTTTGGAAAACAAACAATATATTTAAAAAATCAATAGAGCAAAGAGCAGAAAACGAAGAATATGTTTTTTATGACGGACCTCCCTTTGCAACAGGTTTACCACACTTTGGACATTTTATACCAAGTACGATAAAAGATATCATACCCCGCTATCAAACTATGAAGGGCTATAAGGTTGAGCGCCGTTTTGGCTGGGATTGTCATGGTTTACCCGTAGAAAATCTCATAGAAAAAGAACTCGGGCTCAATTCTAAAACCGATATAGAAAAATTTGGCATCGCTGCCTTTAATGAAGCTTGTCGCGACTCCGTTTTGCGCTATGTAAAAGAATGGGAGCAAACAATAACACGGCTTGGTCGCTGGGTTGATTTTGAAAACGACTATAAAACCATGGACCCCGATTATATGGAGTCTATTTGGTGGATAATGAAACAATTATACGATAAAAAACTCATGTACGAGGGGCATTATATTTTACCCTATTGCCCTCGTTGTGCAACAGTTTTATCGAATCATGAATTAAATCTCGGTGGCTATAAGGATGTTCACGACCCTGCAATTACGGTGCGCTTTAAAGTAAATGGAGCGACAAAAGAGCAACTGCGTTTTGATAAAGACTTAGTAAACGGAAACACCTATTTACTGGCATGGACAACAACTCCTTGGACACT
>JAAZLA010000059.1 GCA_012799545.1 Treponema sp. | reverse complement strand
CGTCAAAAACTAATGGAAGAGATAGCTGCATCTTTACAAAATACTGAATCTGCAAATCTTCGTGCAGGAACAGAAGGAGTTATGGAGTACGATTATGAGTTTGAACTTGATTGATAGAAGGGTCGTTTTAGGCTTTTTGGCGCTAATTGTCCTCGCTCTTGCTATTTTTATCCCTGTGCGTTGTTCTCAGGTGCAAAAACAAGCGCTCGTAAATGAAAGGGAAAAAGAGCGAGAAAATACGCTTGTCCTTGTGAAAAAATATGTTGAAAAGGGCGAGTATGAGCGGGCGATGAATTTACTCGACAATTTGTTGATAAAAAATCCACATGATGAGGAAGCACTTTTATTTATCGATGAAATAGTGCAGCTCAAATTAGGTGCATCTTTGGAAGACTTTCCTCGCTATGCGCAAAGTATTGATTTGGATACGAGTGAACTAGAGCGGGCAATAAGCAAGATGGAAGAAGCCTTACGCCAACAGCAGGCTCAGCAAGAATCTGTTACCAAGCGCCAAGAAGACCTTGCAAAAATGCAAGCTGAAGAATTGGCTGAGGAAAGAAAACGAAAGGAGCAACAAGAGCTTGAAGCGCAAAAACAAAAAGCCTATGAAGAGGCCCTTGCAAAAGAGAGTAAAGAACTACAAGCACAAATAGAAAAAGTAAATGATGAAATAGCTCTTGGGAAGGCAAAAATAGGAAGTGGGAAAACGGATGAGGGGCTTGTCCATTTTAACCGTGTGGAATCGCTCTTGCCCAAAAATCAAGATGCCTTTAATGCAAAAAAGTTTTCAGAGATTGCCAATGTCTTATACGATTCATCTTTGACACAAATGGATGTGAAAAAAAAGGATGCTCTACAAAAGGAGTCTCAAAAGTTTGCCGAAAAAGCACTTCGCTTTGACAAAAATGATGCGCTTGCCCACTATCTTTTGGGGAAAATGTTTTCTGACGCAAAACAATTTGATAAGGCCCTAGAAGCGCTGACATTGGCTGTGCAAAAAGAGCCATCGAATTATCTTTATTTTTATGACTTAGGCAAGGTACAGTACTCCCTTCGACAATATAGTGAGGCGCGTTCTTCATTTGAAACTAGTACGAAACTGCAGCCTTCTTTTGAACAAGGTTTTTTTAACTTAGCAACAACTTATAAAACCTTGGGGCGAAGTGAAGAAGCCTTACAAGCCTATCGCAGAGCGGTTACAATTAGCCCAAATTATGATAGGGCGCATTTGGAGATTGCACGGCTTCTCGCTCTTAAAAATGACACACGAGGGGCAGAAACTTCGTATAAAAAAGTCTTGGAGATAGACTCTTCCAATGTGAGCGCCTTGAGGGAACTCGGTTCCTTGTATGCACAAATGGGAAAAAACGCCGAAGCTGAGACTTCTTTTAGAAAGGCTCTTTCTTTTAATGCAAATGATGCGGTAACTTCGTATAATTTATCGACTGTTTTATATAATCAAGCAAAATATGACGATGCAGGAAAATTTGCGGGCTTTGCCGCTGATGCACAGACCGGAAATGCAAGTTTTCAGTATAATTTTGGACTTATATCTGAAGCAAAAGGCGATGTAGATACCGCCTTGGTCTATTATTCTAAAACGCTCAAAATTGACCCGAAACATAGCCGAGCAAATATCAATTTGGGTAAGATTTTCCTAGAATCGGGTGATATAGAGTCTGCTCTTTTATGTCTAAAAACAGCGACTCAAACGGATCCCAAAAGTTTTGAAGCGGTAAACAATCTTGCAAGTGCCTACTTGGCAAAAAAAGACTATGCAGAGGCAATTCAAAATTTTCAAAAGGCGGTAAAACTGGAGCCCGAAAATGCTATGGTAAAGATGAATCTTGCAAGGGCCTTTGCGAGTGCAGAAGATTTTGAAAATGCAAAAGCTTTGTTTTTGGAAATTTTACAAAAAGATAATCAAAACTGGGATGCCTATATTGAGATTGCAAAGGTATGTATTGCTTTAAAAGATGCATCTGCAGCAGAAGGTTTTTTGCTTACCTTGCAGTCAAAAAATGCAAGTTATAAAAAAGATGAGGTTTCTGCCTTGCTTGCAAGCATACGATAGCTAGTAGATTTATGTCAGAGTTTTTTTACATGGTTTTTGCTCGTATTTAGCTACGTTTAACGCGTGAAAAAAGCTCTTCTTTGCTGATGATGGTCCATATAGGGCGCCCATGGGGGCAATGTGGATCATCTAAGGCAAAACTTTCTGTGATGAGGGCAATAGCGCTTGCATCGTCGAGATAGCTTCCGTCCTTTATTGCTTTTTTGCAGGCGTAATTTTCTGCGATTTTTCGCAAAAGATCGCGTGGCTCTGTTTTATTTTCCAAGATTTCGCTAAAGAGCCCTTCCAAGTCTCCTTCCCAGAGTTCATGAATTTCTCGAATCTCCCATTTTCCCTCGGCGACTTTCTCTATCTGAAAACCTTGCTCCTGTAATTCGTCTTGTATTGATTCAAGATAGGAGTCTTCGTTTTTGTCCTTTGTCGTAAAAAGCTGTGGAATGAGCAGGCTTTGCCTTTGTGCTTTTTTTTGCATAAACTGGTTAAATAAAATACGCTCGTGGGCTGCATGTTGATCGATGATATAGAGTTTTTCATTTTTCTCGGCAATTAGAAAAAGGGATGCATAGCTGCCAAAATAACGAAAAGAAGCCGCTGCTTTTTCCTCAAGACCATTCTTCTTTGTGGCGCTCCTGTTAAATTCCTGCTCGTTTTGAAAAGAGCTATCTATGTGGCTTCTTTTTATAGGCTGAGAAGCCTGAGCATAGCTGCTTCGATTTTCCCCTTCAAAATCTTTGCTAGGTCTCGGACCTAGAAAAGAGGGAGAAAAATGGCTTTCTTTTCCCCTGTAGGCAGGCTTTGAAAAATGTTGGTCCCTTGTCGGTATAGAAAAATCATTTGAAAATTCATATTGATGTTTGGTTTCTTCTCTTTCTAGGCTATCTTCTTGGATTGCTTTAAAAGAAAAAGAGCGAAAAAAACGGTTGATGCTGGTGTGAATCGCACGATGTATCGCAGTTGAATCTTTAAAGCGCGCTTCTTTTTTTGCAGGGTGAATATTGAAATCAACAAGGGCAGGAGAAATTTCTAAAAAAAGCGCTGCAATGGGTTTGAGCCCATTGGGGAAATAGCCTTGGCAACCATATTCTATTGCTTGCACAAAGCTGTATTCGTCAATTTTTCGATTATTTGTAAAAATATGTATTTGCTTTCTATCTGTTCGAGCAAGGCTTGGGTCCCCTATGACGATTTTAAAGCGCCATTCTGGCAGTTCGGCTGTATCCTGTCCTTCTAATTCATGCAAAAGTGCAAGGCTTTTTTCTAAGCCAAGAGCGCTTGCAAAGCGTTCTTTGTAGCTTTGTGCCTCGGGAAAGTCGAGTTTTTTTTCTCCATCGCTAAAAAAACTAAAATGTATATCGATAAAGGGGAGGCTTTTTTCTATAAAAACCTGTCGGCAAAGTGCTGCCTCTGTTGCTGGGCGTTTCAGGAATTGACGCCTCGCAGGGAAATTTGCAAAAAGGCCTTGCGCTTCGACAATGCTTCCTTCGTGAATAAGGCAGGGTTCAATTCTATCTTCTAAGCCCACTTCACTTTCTAAGCACCACGCGTGATTTTCTTTTGCCTGCCTTTGTTTGGATTGGATTTTTAAACGGCTTACTGCAGCAATTGATGAGAGTGCCTCTCCGCGAAAGCCCATGCTTTGAATTTTGAGCAAGTCTAGTTCGGAGCCAATCTTACTTGTCGCATGGGGCTGGGCGCAGAGAGCTAAATTTTCTTTTGAAAGCCCGATTCCATTATCTTTTACGATTATTTTTTCTATGCCACCTGAAAAAATTTCAAGCCGAATATTGTTTGCACCTGAGTCAATTGCGTTATCGAGGAGCTCGCGAACAACTGCATGGGGTCTGTCTATAACTTCCCCTGCAGCTATTTTTCGTGCAAGCTCAGGCTTGAGTTTTTGTATTTTTTTTTCTATGCCTCTTTGGGCGCTGAAAATTGCCATTTTCTATCTTTGTTAATTGGCTGAAAGACTAAATAAATCGAGTTCAGGTTTGTCCTCGACCCTAACAGGTGAATTCATAAGCACTTGTATCTTTGTTTCAATTTTTTCTAAATCTTTTTCCATTTTTTTTGCAAGTTGAATACCTTCTTCAAAAAACTTGAGGGCTTCTTCCATGCTAATATCCGATTTTTTTATAGATGCGCTTATTTCTTCGAGCCGTTCAAGTTGTTTTTCAAATTGAGCCATTATCTGACCTCCCGCTTTTGTATCTGACTTATTTTCGCTTCCGCTAAACCTTTAAAAGGTAGGATTTCTACTTCATCGCCCAGTTTTAGGTCTTGGGCATCGAGAATTGTTTTTTTATTTTCTTTAAATCGCACAATTGCAAAACCGCGCTCTAAAACAGAAAGTGGGTTAAGGGCTTGTAATTGCGTTTGTATCATGTTCAGGGCTTGTTTTTTTTCTTGTACGTGATACTGCATCGCAAGGAGCAAGTCTTCTTTTGCGTCGTCAAATCGCTGCAATAAGGGCTGTTCAATCGTCCTAAACTGCATTTCTAAGCCCTCTGCTGTAAATGACCTCATAAGAGCTTTTGCATAGTCGAGCTTATAGCTCATGCTTCGTTCAAAGTTTTCCTTAAACTTCTCGAGAAGTTCTAGAATGTCTTCCAAAGGGGGACTTGCAAGCTCGGCTGCCGCTGAGGGTGTCGGCGCTCTTTTGTCCGCTGCAAAATCGCTTAAAGCCCAGTCTATTTCATGCCCCACAGCAGATATTACAGGAATTTCTGAGGCAGCTATGGCACGTACAACTATTTCTTCAGAAAAAGGAAGAAGATCTTCGAGGGAGCCGCCACCACGCCCCACGATGAGTACGTCGCAAAGCGTATGAGTATTTGCGATTGTGATTTTTTTTGCTATCTCTGCGGCAGCCTCGCTTCCTTGCACAGGGCAGGGGAGTATGACGACGGAGATTTTGGGATTTCGTCTTTGTAAAATTTGCAAAATATCTTGTAAGGCAGCTCCAGTAGGGCTTGTTACAATGCCTATGCGTTTTGGGAAAAAGGGAATTGGTTTTTTTCGATCTTCGTCAAACAAACCCTCTTTGGCGAGCTTTTGTTTGCGCATTTCGAGCATTTCAAGAATATTGCCAGAGCCAAGTTCTTCCATTGAGTCAACGATGATTTGATAGTTTCCTCGAAGGGCGTAAACAGAAAGCGAGCCCTTTAAGCGCACCTTGTTTCCGTCTTTTGGTGAAAAGGCAATGTTGCGCATTTTCCCTTTAAAAATAACTGCAGAAATAGCAGCTTTTTCGTCTTTTAGAGTAAAATAAACATGACCGGTACTGGAAGGCTTGTAGTTTGAAATTTCGCCTTCTACGACTATTTGAAAAAAACTCGCTTCCAAAAGTTCTTTTATATAGCTTGTTAGCTCAGATACCGTGTAGGCATTTTCTTTTTTGTTGAGGGAAACTGCATTCATACTAAGACTTTCTTGGTTCATCTTTTTTTAGTTTACACTGAAGGGCTCTGTTGTGCAAGCGAAATTCTGCCGATAAAAGAAGTATGAAACGTATCTGTATTTTATCTGCAATAGGCTTGCACGAAGGAGCCTTTGAAAAAGTTTTTAATGAAAAATCTGCCATTGTATTAAGTTATGAATGGGCAAAAAATCTCGATGCTGTGGAAGCTATTTGCATTCTCAGCGATAGACCAGAATCTTCTTTTTCTTTTTTAGAAAAAACTGAAAACACCTCCTTTGTATACAAAGAAAAATGGACAGAAAAAAAACTACTCGAATCTTTTTTTACCTGTGCAGACGAAAAAAATGCAAAAACAATTATCTATGCTTGGGCAGATTCTCCCTTTTTGCAAAAAGATATTTCAAAGTCGCTCATAGATTTACACGAAGATTCTTTAAGTTCGTATTGCTTTGGCGAGGCCTTTCCCCTTGGTTTAGCTCCTGAGATTATAGATATCGATGCGGTTTCTCTTCTTTTGGGTTTAGAGCAATTAAAAGAAGCAGAAACAGTGGAGCGAGATCAAAAAGCAGAAAATATCAGCCGAGATCTTTTATTTTCTCTTATCAAAAAAGATATCAATGCCTTTGAAATAGAAACATATATCAGCGATACAGATATGCGACCATGGCGCCTCACATTTTCTGTGGATTCAAAACGCAATCTTTTTTCAACAAAATCTCTTTGGAAGCGCCTCATTGATTCAGGCTTTCGAGAAACAGAAATTTCTGTCTCGGAGATTGGTTTTGAAAAAATTCTTTCGCTTTCTACCGATATTTCTGTCCTTCACAGCCTTCCAGCCTATTATTCTATACAAATAGCAAGTTCATGTGCGGGAACCTGTCTTTTTTGTCCCTATCCCACGGCACATTTCGGGCGTTTTAGAAAAAATCCTCAAGAAGCATTTTATGACAATTCTGCCCAGTTTATGAAAAAAGAAGATTTTACAGCGATTCTTGACGCAATTCTCTCTTTTTCCGAAGATGCCCTTATTTCACTTTCGCTTTGGGGAGAAGCCTTGCATCATCCAGAACTTTTATTTTTTATAGAAGAAACTTTAAAACATCCTTCCCTTTCTCTTTTAATCGAAACAACATCTTATTCCATTTCTGAAGATTTTATTCAGTCGATAAGTCAAATCATAGAAAAATCTCCGCAAAGACAAACTGCATATCAGGCAGTGTATTGGATACTTGGTTTGGATGCCCGAAGTCCTGACTTATACGAAAAACTCCATGGTACAGGTTTTAGCCTTGAGCAGGCAGAAAAAAACTATATGCTTTTAGAAAAAGCTTTTCCACATTCTACATATGTGCAATTTTTACGTATACAAGAAAATGAAGCAGAATTGGAAGCCTTTATTCGATACTGGCGGGAGAAAACCGATAAAACGATTATTCAAAAATATAATAGTTTTTCAGGCTACCTTGATGAAAAATCTGTCCTCGATTTAGCCCCACTTGAGCGAAATCCTTGCTGGCATCTTCGCCGCGACATGCATATTTTTTTGGACGGTTCTGTTCCGCTTTGTCATTCTGTTGTACCTTATGAAAAAACAGAGTATATTTTAGGAAATATTTTTAGCGACAATATAGAAACAATATGGCAAAAGAAAAAAGAAGCATACGGTCGACATTTAGAAAACAGGCTTCAAAAAATATGTGAGAAATGTGATGAGTACTACACCTATAATTTTTAATACAGAGATAGCACGAACAATAATAGGCGGAAGTGAAAAAAATCCTTATGCCTCAAAACCCATTTCTGTTTTATTGCTTTCTCGATCTGGCTCCCACTTTAAGCCACAAATTCTCGATGCCTTGATGAAAAGCGGCTTCCAATCGATTGTAAGCGTCGAAAAATTTTCTAAAAACTATGCCCTCGATGAGCTTTCAAGGCGTTTTCCCTGCGTGCGCTTTATTATTCCCCAAGAAGAAATAAATATCGGGCAGATGATAAATATTGGCATGAAGGAAACTGAAGGTGAGACAGTCTTTGTTGTTTGGGACGATATAAAAATTCGTGAAAATATTTTAAGCGACTTTGTCTTATCAAAGCTATCGCTTTTTGAAAAACCCTTGGACGATTTTACAACAAGCGACAATACTGAATGTAAGATAGAAATACCGCGAAAACCCCTTTGTCTTTTGCCTTCGCTGTATTCTGCAAGTTCTCAAGTTTTACCAGTAAAAGCAAGTCCAAGCATTGATGACGCGTATTTTACTGTTACATTATCAAAACTCTTGTATGAACATTCTATCAGTCTTTATCCCTATGATTTTATGGGGATTTACAATAAAAAACATTTTTTTGAAATGGGCGGTTTTGACAGCGAACTCTCTTCTCCCTACTGGCAAAATGTCGAATTTGGTTTACGTTCATGGCTTTGGGGCTATGCACTCTTTATGTCTCCTGCCTTTCGTCTCAGCTATGAAGGTGAAAGAGCGACTGAGGATATGAGCATCGATGACTCCTATTATCGGTTTTATTTGAAAAATATTATTCCCCGCTGCGATAAGGGAAAAATATCCTACCCAAAAAAAGCTTTTTTACCCTATGCCATTCATTCAGGGCATTTTTTCAAGGCAATTCCAGCATTTAGAGAGGCAAAAAAATGGGTTGAGAGTCATTCGGATAAATACAAGCTTGATTTTAACGCCATCCTCGCTTTTTGGAAAAGCTATTGATGATTATTATTGTGCAAGCGCGTCTGCAATCTAGCCGTCTCCCACACAAGGCTCTCTTGTCCATCGGAAATCTGCCAAGTATCGCTCATACACTTTTGGCCTTAAAAGAAATACCAGCGGATGCTCATTTTTTGGCAACAGATGCTTATTCCTATGAGGCTTTTTTACCCATCGCAAAAAATCATGGCTATGAAATTTTTTCTGGTAGCGCAGATAATGTCTTGGAACGTTTTTGTCTTTTGATAGAGGAATATATAGAAAAGCATATAGAAAAAGAGGCAGAAAAAAGCCTTGAAAATCTCTACATAGTCCGCGCAACTGGTGACAATCCTTTTTTGTTTTATGAAGCGATACCTGAACTCCTTGCAAAAAAGGATGCTATTCTCTCTCAGGGCATCGCCTGCGATTATCTTACCTTTACGGGAATGCCTCATGGCTCTGGAGTAGAGCTTTTAAAAGCAACTTCTCTTTTGAAGGCTTGGAAAAGAGGCTGCGATGCCTATGAATGCGAGCATGTAGGACCTGCCTTGTACAATCATAAAACGTATTTTTCATGTCATTTTATCGATGCACCGCCTTCTTTTTATGCTCCTACATTGCGCACTACCATCGACACCGCAGAAGATTATCGAAGGGCTTTGAAGCTCTATCGTCATCTAGAAAAAAAACGCCTTGAAACAGGGAAAAAATTCCTCGCTTCTTCTCCTTGCGAAAAAAAAGTCTTTTCTGCAAGAGAAATTCTCGATGTTTTAAACTCAGAAGCATTTCGAAAGCCTCTTTTGTACATAGCGCAGGTAAAAAAAGGCTTTGGCACAGGACATTTTCGCCGCGCACTTATGGTGGCAGAAGAACTCGACGCAAGCTTTTTTGTACCCCCCCATGCTTCCACTGAAGTAAAAAAACTCTTAGAAATAGCATTGAGTGAAGGGCGTATTTTTAAAGACCAAATCTTAGAATCAATTGACAGCTTTGCACCCGGCCTCATTGTGCTCGATGCCTTTCGAACAGAAAAAAAGGAAATAGAAGCCTTGGCAAAACGCGCACCAGTCCTCGCCCTTGATGAAGCTGCATCAGAAAAAAATCTAAGAGCGGTAAGCTACGTCCTCGATACGATTCCTTCACTTAAAAATAAAAAAAATAACCTTATGGATATTCGACTCTTAGATTTTCGCTCTTGTCAAAAAAAAACTGAGAAGATACAAAAAAAGACGGAGAATACACAGGGTGATAATAAAACCGATGCAGAAAAACAAGAAAAAACAATTCGCTTTTTAATTAGCCTCGGTGGTGAAGACCCAGGGCGACTTGCTCTAAAGGCAAAAAATCTTTTAGAAAAGGCTGTGAAGGCGCTGCAACTTCCTTCTGAAATCGAGCTTCTTTTGCCAGAAAATCCCATACCGAGCTTAAAAGAGCGATTATGCAATTATGATATTGTTATAACGCATTATGGGCTGACCGCTTTTGAAGCCCTTGCGTCGGGCTCTGAGCTTATTTTACTGGGAACGAGCAAAATCCATGAAAAACTGGCAAAAAAATATGGATTTTACAATATTCCCAAAAACAAGCTAAACCAAAGCAGCTTTGAAAAAATCATTCAAAAAATAGTTTTTGGAAAAAAAGTCGATGGTCTAGGGGAGAAAAACCTTTCAGCTGTTTTTCAGCCACTTTTAGAAATGGATTTTACACTTTTAAATCAAGAAAAATCGACACTTTCAGTCTTTCTTTTAGATTTTCTAGAAGGAAGGACTCTTTCTTGTCCTCTTTGTCAAGAAGATTTTCAAAGAAAACTATCTCCAGTAGAAAAAAAACTGAGAAAAAAAAGAGCAGATAAAGTTCTTGAACGATGTCCAAGTAAAACAATTCGAAAATGTGCATCCTGTTCGCTCTATTATCCTTCATGGCTTTCAAAAGATAAAACTCAGTACAATGAAGCGTATTTTTTTGATGATTATAAAAAACAATATGGCAAAACCTATCTAGAAGATTTTTCACATATAAAAGCAAGAGGACTTGCACGCTTAAAAGAAATACAAGAGCTCAAGCCGCCTCAAAAAAGCATTCTCGATATAGGTTGTGCCTACGGTCCTTTTTTATCTGCCGCCCAAGATGCTGGTTTTTCACCTTTTGGTAGCGATATTTCCAAGAAAGCTGTTGCCTATGTCAAGGAAAAACTGGGATTTCCGGCTATTTCTGCGCCCTTTCCTCAATTTTTCTCCTCGAAGATAGAGGCCGAAAGCCTTTTTCCATCACAATTTGGCTGCCTTACGATGTGGTTTGTCATCGAGCATTTTGAAAACCTCGATGCTGTGCTAAAAAAAGTAAATGCCCTCTTAGTGATTGGTGGAGTTTTTGCTTTTTCTACACCAAATGGCCGCGGTATTTCCATGAAACTATCTAAAAAAGATTTTTTTGAACAATCTCCCTTGGATCATTTTAGTATTTGGCATAAAAAAGCTGCAAAAAAAATCCTCCAAGCCTATGGATTTAAAGTACAAAAAATAAAAATAGAAGAAAGCCACCTCGAACGTATAAAATCGCATAGATTTCTCGGTTTTTTAGCTACTTGGTATAGAAGAGGTGGTGTTTTGAAATGGCTTGCTGTATGCATTGCAAATAAACTTGTTTTATCAGATACCTTTGAGGTCTATTGTATCAAAAAGCGTAATATTTTATAGTGTATGTGGATACTTCAAAATTATGGGAATGCAAGCAGATACTAAAACAAAAAAAACTATTTTCATACTTGGTGCAGGTTTTATGCAAATACCTGCGATAGAAGCGGCGCGAGAGCTGGGGTTGCGTGTTATCCTAAGCGATGGCAACCCACGCGCTCCTGCAGCTCATCTTGCCGATGTCTTTGTGTCGATTGACTTAAAGGATAGCGATGCACTCGTAGATTTTGCCTTGGAGCAAAAACAAAGAGGTGGTTTAGATGCAGTTTTTACCGCGGCGACAGATTTTTCTTTTGCTGTTGCAAAAATTGCCGAAGCTTGCGCTCTCCCAGGACATAGTCCAGAGTCGGCCCGAAACGCAAGCGATAAAATACGCATGAGAAGCTGCTTTCAAAAAGCCCTCGTCCCGTCGCCTGCCTTTTTAGAAGTACATGAAAGAGATTTTAGCCAAAACTTCTCTCAGATACAGGCCTCCCTTCCCATAGCCTATCCCCTTGTGGTAAAACCCGTCGACAATATGGGTTCTCGTGGCTGTCGCCTCGTGCAAAACAAAGAAGCATTATATACCGCAGTCGAGCAAGCCTTGTTATACTCTAAGTCAAAGCGTGCAATTCTTGAAGAATACATGGAAGGCGATGAGTTTTCTATCGATGCGCTTGTGTATGAGGGCGAAGTATACATTACCGGCTTTGCGGACCGACATATTTTTTATCCACCGTATTTTGTTGAGATGGGGCATACTATGCCAACAGCCTTGAGCCGAGAAAAACAAGAGGAAATAATCTCAGTCTTTAAAAAAGGCGTAAAAGCATTGGGTTTAAGCCATGGAGCAGCCAAGGGCGATATAAAATACACCAAAGAAGGTTGTAAAATAGGCGAAATTGCTGCACGGCTTTCAGGCGGCTATATGTCAGGCTGGACCTATCCCTATGCCTCTGGAATATCGCTGACTAAACTAGCTATCCAACTTGCCTTAGGTGAAAAAATACCACTTCAAACGATGGAAAAACAACTTTTACCTCGATTGCACAGTGCTGAGCGAGCTTGGATTTCTATTCCTGGAAGATTAAAGGCAATTCATGGCATGGAAGAAGCCCAAGGCATAGAAAATGTAAAAGCTGTTTTTCCTCGCGCAAAAGTACATGACGAACTTGTTTTTCCGACAAATAATGTCGAAAAAGCGGGCAATGTCTTAACGCAAGCAAAAACACGAAAAGATGCGATTGAGGCAGCTGAAAACGCTGTTGCGTGTCTTTTTCTTGAGCTTGAAGAAAATAATGCTGAGACAGAAGCTTTTTTAAGAGAAGATTTTCTTACAAAGTTTCCTCCCTCAGCCTTTGCAGCTCTAGGAGATGAGGCTGCAGCCTTCTTGGAAAAACAGAAAAATGAAAAACCGATCTCTGTTCTTTCTTTTATCAATGCAATAGAATCTAAGACAGCTGAAGAAGCAGAAGATTTTCTACCACCGCTTTTTCAAAATCGCTCCGTTTTTGATTGGAATTATAAAACAATAGAAAAAAGCTTAGATGATCTTGCTTTTTTTATTAAAAATAACATAAGATTAGAAAACTACACGATTCCCGCCTATGATTTTTGGCAGGCATTCTTGCGCGGCGGTTCACAAGGTTTATTGTATATACTGCAAAAAAAAGGAAGTAGCGGTTGAAATCGACAGAAATGAAAAAAATACACAGTATCATAATCTTTTTTATTCTGAGCTCCTTTTTTTGCCTTTTTGCAAAAGTTCCCGCAGACTATGTCAATTTACAAGATGAGGTGACAAAACTCGGTGCTTTTTTGTATTGGGATCCACTTGCTGCACATGCGATTATACAAAAAAACGGACACCACCTAAGTATTAGCATAGACAGTAGCATCGCATTACTTGATTTTAGAGAATTTCATATAATCGAGCCTCCTATTCGAAAGGATAACCAAGTCTTTGTATCAAAAGACGTGATTTCACTTGCAATCGAGCTTTTTCAAAGCGAAGCTGAACTCGATTTTTTCAAAGTAGGCGCAATACTCATCGATCCAGGGCACGGAGGTAAGGACCCAGGAGCCATTGGAACGCATCTTATTGGTGGTAAAAAAACGACAGTACAAGAAAAAGACGTCGCATTGGCAACCTCGCTTGAGCTTTTTTTATTATTGAAAAATCGCTATCCCGATAAACAAGTGCTTTTAACACGATCTACGGATGTATATTTAACACTCGAAGAGCGCGTTGAAAAAGCAAACAATATCAATTTGGCAGAAAATGAAGCGATAATCTACATATCTATTCATGCAAATGCGGCATTCGACACCAAGGCAAAAGGTTTTGAAGTGTGGTATTTAAGCCCCGGTTATCGTCGTTCAATACTTACAGAAACAGAAGTTGATAAGGATTTGCTTCCCATACTTAACTCTATGCTCGAAGAAGAGTATACTACAGAGAGCATTTTGATAGCAAAATTTATTCTTGATTCTCTCGACGCTGAAATTGGAAGTCTTTCTCCAAAGCGAGGTATAAAAGAGGAAGAATGGTTTGTTGTCAAACATGCCCATATGCCAAGTGTTTTGGTTGAATTAGGCTTTGTTACCAATAAAGAAGAAGCGACACTCTTGGCAGATAAAAACTACTTGCGTAAAGCTGCCCAAGCAATATATACTGGAATCAGTGCATTTATTACGCATTTTGAACAATCACGAGGTTTTACAGGTGGTCAATAAGTGATACATATAGAGAAAAAAAAAATAGTAGCCCTCATTATTCTTGCTAGCTTGTGCATTATTTCACTTAGTCTTTTTTTTATATTCAATAAAAAAGCACGTTTTGTTTTTTATTTTCAACATAGAGATACGGGTGTATTACAAGTAGAATCACGATATCTACCAAAGGTAAAAAAAGGGGATAGACTAAACTTACTTATTGATGAGCTTTTGCTTGGTCCTATGGCCGATAGATCCCTCCCTTTGTTTCCACGCAATACGAGGAGTTTAAGCACAGCTCTTGTTGGGAAAACCTTATATGTGAATCTTTCTTCTGAAGCATTGAATATACTCGATGAAGCATCAACAAATAAAGAAGGTGCTGCATTATTTAGAAAAAATATTTTTCGAAATGTGAGGAAAATAGATATAATACAGATATACATTGATGGTAGCAGTATTTATGAAAATGAAGGTTTTTAAAAAAAAGAATTGACAAAACGTTTTTCATGCGTATACTTAATATGTACAGGGCTACATAACGTGTATAAAAGGAGCTTTGAATGAAAAAAAATTTCATTTTAGTTGTAATGGCATTTTTGCTCGTAGGGATGTTTCTTGTCGCTGAAGAAGCTGTGATCGTTGATTTTACTCTTTATGATGCAGATATTATTGCTGACGAGAATGGAAATCCTACACAAAACAGGCGAAGTGTAATGGATTTTGGTGTTGCTGCTGGCGCTACATTTACAGATGAACAGAAGGCTCTTATGAGAACTTCACTCAGTTTACCTAACTGGGAAGTATCGTTGAATTCTTCTGCTCGAAATGTAACAAGTATCGCTACATCAACAGTGGTTGCTGCACCAGTAAGAGAGGAAGCGAAAGTTCCTTTTGCTGGTCAAAATGTTATGGGTGTTCGGATTTTATTCCCAACAACCTCGGTAAATTCTCAAGCAAAAATAAGACCACCATTTGATATACCTGCCTACGAACCAATGGCTACGGTAGATGACAATGGCGATGTACAACCACAGACTGACGAAGAAAAAGCCAGTGGTAAAACAAGATTTGAAGAAGGCTACGGTGTTGTTAAAAACGTTGGAACAATTAAATCATTAGCACTAACAACTATGGGTATGAACTTTCCTCATGGTGTCTATGTACTTCTTAAAGATAATGACAACGTAGAACGACGTTATTTTATGGGTTATCTTGGATTTGATGGCTGGCGAGAATTGCGCTGGAATAATCCTCATTATGTAACTGAAGTACGACAAAGAGAAATTCGAGTTGTACCAATTTATCCAAGAGGTTTACCTTTTGTTAAATTCGCTGGTTTTGAAATCACTCGAGATGCAATGCATGACGGAGGTGACTTTATCGGTTACTTCAAAGATGTTAAAGTGATCTATGATAAAGCTGTTTTAACAACTGAAAGAGACATTGCTGACGAAGATCTTTGGGGCATTATCACTAAAAAGGAAAAAGACAAGCAAAACTTTGAAATGTCACGCTTTGGTGAAAAGCAAGTGCTTCGCTTTATGGAAAAAGATAAGATGGCACAAGAAGAAGCTTTTACCTCATCATTTGAAGTAGAACAATAATCTTTTTATCACTATATTATAGATAAAGACCTAGACAATGCTGACATTGTTTGGGTCTTTTTTTATTGCCATTGTGATTTTTTCATGCTATAGTATTATTATGAGTGACGTTGAAAATTCATTTTTTCCAGATAAGGTTGCATTAAAAGAATCATATGATGTATTCATGCCTATTTTAACTGCAATTTTATTTAGTATTGAACATAAATTGAAAAAAACAATTAATCTACCCTCAAAACCCACGTATAAAACACGTGTAAAGGGTTTTACCAGCTATTATAAAAAATTGATGCGCATTAAACCCTATGCTTTAAAAGATGAAAAACTACCTGCTTTGAGCGATTTAATCGGCATACGAATTATTTGTCCTTTTTTAGAAGACTTGCAAAAAGTCGAAAAGCAAATTACAAACGAATTTTCTATTATAGAAATTGAAAAAAAGGGGACAGAGCGAACCTTTCGCGAATTCGGCTATGAGTCTATTCACATTCTCATACATATTCCCGAAGAGTTTCGATCCGATAAAATAGAATTGCCAAAAAATTTAGTTTGTGAAATACAAATTCGGACAATCTTGCAAGATGCTTGGGCTGAAGTCGAACATGAGCTTGTATATAAATCCGAGTTTTCTCCCTTTGATTTACCTCTTCGTAGAAAACTCGCTTCTATGAATGCAAGCCTTAGCCTCGCAGATATTATTTTTCAAGAAATTCGGGACTACCAAAATAAATTAAATAACGAACTGCTTAATCGTCGAGATTCCTTTTTTGAACAAGCAGACTCTATTTCCAAAAATTTTCTTTTGCCTGAAGCTCCTGAGGCAAAAGTGTCTTTAGAATCAGCTTCGCCCTATGTGCAGGGAACTATCGATGATATGATTTTGGAAGCTATCCACTCTCATAATCAGGGCTATTTAGATAGGGCTATAGAAATTTACACGCTTATTATCGAAAGTAAACCTGCTTTACACGAGCTTGTTTTATCAGTTATGTACAAACATCGTGGTATGGCATACTTTTCTCAAAATAAGTATCAAAATGCGCTTGACGACTTTATGGAAAGCGTGCGTTTTGATGCGTCAAATTTTAGATCCTTTTATTATGTAGGTATTGTCTATAGTGTCTTAGAAGATCATAGAAAAGCTATAGACTATTATGATAAATCCTTGGAGATAAATGAATTTCAAGCCTTTGTTTTTTTTAGACGTGCGCTTTCGTATTATCATTTAAAAGATTATACAAGGAGCATGAACGACTTAGATAAGGCAAGAAAATTGGGGCTTGATGACAGTGAGACACAGGCTTTGAAAGAAACCTTAATTTCAAAGCTGGGAATCGGGATGAATTAAGAGTTTGCATAAAAGCGCTAATTCTTTGTAAGAGTTAGATTTTAGTATTGACTCTTTTTTTTTTATTTGCTATAGTAGCAAGCGTAAAGCACAAGTCTCCTTCGTCTAGTGGTTAGGACATCGGGTTTTCATCCCGACAACAGGGGTTCAATTCCCCTAGGAGATGTAAAAACTGATTGTATCGAGATATACAATCAGTTTTTTTTTACCATTTTGATATGGATACAAGATATATAGATGCAGATTATCTTTCTCACTTTTTAAAAACAGGTGGTAGCCTTGATTCGCAATTTGACTACTTTGAACAAAGAGATTCACAAATTGCTCTCTTGGAAAAGGTTACTAGTGCTTTTAATAACAAGCAAGTTGCCGTTTTAGAAGCAGGAACTGGGGTGGGAAAATCTTTTGCCTATCTTTTACCTGCATTAGCCTGGGTTAAAAAAAATGATGAACGTGTTGTTATTTCTACCGGGACTATTAATTTACAACAGCAATTATTTGAAAAAGATATACCGCAAGCTCAAAAACTTATGGGGCTCTCTGTAAAAGCGCTTTTACTAAAGGGCAGACAAAACTATCTTTGCAAAAGAAGGCTCCATGATCTATTGCAAGAAAAAGACTTGTTTTCTGAAGAAATTGAAGAAATCGATGTACTCGTTGATTGGGCAAATGAAACAAAAACGGGCGATAAGTCTCATATACCCTTTATGCTTCGCGAGGGACTTTGGCAAAGAGTGCAGTCTGAAAGCGATGCTTGTTTAGGTATAAAATGTCCTTTTTATGAATCATGTTTTGTTATGAAATTGCGAAAAGAGGCAAATGAGTCACAGATTCTTGTAGTAAATCACCATCTTTTATTTGCTGATATCGAAACACGCTTAAATGGGCTACCCTTTGATGAAAACGGTGTTTTACCCGCGTATACGAGTCTTATCTTTGACGAAGCACATGGCATTGAAGATGCTGCAACGAGCTTTTTTTCTTCGAGTTTAAATCGCTTCACTGTGTTGAAACAGCTTTCTCTTCTTGCACGAAGCAGGAAAAATGCCCATACGGGTCTTTTGTTTTCATTAGATGTGTTATCAAATAGCCCTGAATATCTTCAAGAATGTTTAGTTAAGATGCAAGATATAAAAACTGCACTGACGCATTTTGAAACTGAAGCGCTAGAGCTCATGGAAAAAGACTATGCCTTTCGCTTTACGGCAGGAACAGCATTTCGCCTAAGGTCTTTTTTAGAAGCTGTTGCAAATTTGCATCGAGCCTTTCATTCTTTTTTTACCTCATTTCGAGCTTTAATCCAAGGTATTGATGAAGAGGATAAGAGTTTGCCAGCGGTTTGGGAAGGAAAGCAAATTTACAAACGGCTTGAGTACATCGCTGAGGTTTGTGAATCTTTTTTGGATTGGGATCAACAAGAAGACTATGTGTTTTGGATGGAAAAAAGACGCCTCAGTTTTGCGCAAAATAAGAATGAATTGTTTAGCAAGGAAGATGGCCAAAGCTATCCGATTATACATAAAACACCCTTATCGATAGCTAAAACGATGAACACAGGTGTCTTTTCACAATTCGAAACGGTCATTTGCACTTCCGCTACCTTACAAACAAGCTCAGGTTTTTCTTTTTGGCTTCAGAGAAATGGTGGACAATATCTTTCAAAAGAGCGACTTATTTGTGCCGCCTTTCCGTCAAATTTTAATTATCGAGAAAATGCGGTCTTGGCTATACCTACCGATATGCCGCTTCCTGATTCACCTCTTTTTCAAGCAAGTGTGGAAAAAAACGTGCTAAAGCTATTGCAAGCATCTGAGGGACGCGCGCTAGTTCTCTTTACGTCTTTTGAGTCTTTGCGAAGCACAGCGAGCTATTTGCGTGATAATAGTCATCTATTGACCTATCCACTTTTGGTGCAGGGTGAAGCAGATAGATTTAATTTACTAAAGCAATTTAAGGAAAAAAAAGATTCGATTTTGCTTGCAACCACTTCTTTTTGGGAGGGAGTTGATGTGCCAGGCGATTCACTTTCTCATGTTATAATCGTAAAGTTGCCTTTTGCTGTACCAAATGAACCTGTCTTTGCTGCACGCAGTGAAGCTATCGAAAAGCAGGGGAGAAGTTCCTTCGCCGAGTTGAGTCTTCCTGGAGCGATTATAGCCTTCAGGCAAGGTTTTGGGCGTCTTATGAGGCGAAATACAGATCGGGGGATAATAACTGTTCTTGATCGCCGTCTTTTGGCTAAATCCTACGGTAGATTATTTTTGACCAGTTTGCCAGAGACAAGACAATTGTTTTGTCCGATGGAAGATCTTGTTTTTGAAATTAAAAGCTTTTTAAAATAAAAAAAACCAAGATTTCAGATGACTCCTACAATTTCTTGGTTTTTTTGATAATAAAAAAGTATCTTCGGTAGCTCAAAAGAGTTTTTGAGACAACCTTTAATTAAAGTCCTTTGGGCGGCGTTCAACGCGTTTGCATTTTTGGCATTCGGCAATGTTTTTAATCTTGCCAACATCAAATAATGTTTTCATTGAAACTTCACCACCGCAAGAGCACATAAATTTTTGTGTAGCAACACTTTTTCTTGAGTTTTTACTGGCATCAGCCATTTTACGCCTCCCTGAATGGTTTGTAACAATACTATACTACTATGCAATTTTTATGTCAATAAGCTTTTTTACGCTACTTGACTAATACGGGTGGCTTTGGTAAAATATCGAATAGTTTTTTAATGGGGGTTCTCCTTTGGCGGTTAAAAATGCATCTGCAAAAAAAAGACATAAGCAAAGTGAAGATCGAAGATTACGAAATAAGGCAGTAAAAAGTGCCACTAGAACAAGCGCAAGAAAATTTGTTGAAGCTGTTCATGTAAAAGATCAAGCTCTTGCTTCAGAAAAACTTGGTATACTTTTAAGCGAGCTCGATAAGGCTGGCAAAAAAGGTGTTATAAAACCAAACGCTGTTTCACGCAAAAAATCAAGAATGATGAAGCTGTATAATGCTTCTTTTGAGACTGCAAGCGCGAAATAATGTAAATTATAAAGGGCTTTGCCCTTTATAATTTTCTCTGTATCGATCCTATTCTGAGGTGATAATGCAATCTAAAAAAGTTACCAAATATGATCTAGTAGAAGCAATCTATGAAGATACAAACTACGAAAAAAAAATCATACAAGATATTGTTGAGTCATTCTTAGAGCAAGTAAAAGAATCTTTGGTTCAATCTAAGACTATCGAACTTCGTGGGTTTGGAACATTTGAATTGCGACTTCGGAAAGGAAAAGCAGCGGCTAGAAATCCTAAAACAGGGGAGCAAGTGAGTGTAGCACCTCATTATGTTGCCGCTTTTCGCTCAGGACGAGACTTAAAAAATTCATTATGGGCAATACCAACACCAAAAAATTAATGCAAAATAAAACAAAGACCATGTTGGGTTTACAGCGATTTTTTATACACTTTGCATTATTGCTTTCTTCAGCACTTCTTTTTTCACTTTCTCATCCAAATAGTATAGGGCAAAAAGGCTTTTTCTTTTTAGCTTATTTTATGTATTTGCCACTGCTTATTTTGATTTCTCGTCTACGTTTAAAAGAAAGCTTTTTCTATGGTTTTTTGTATGGCGTGATTGCCTATTGTATTTTTACCTATTGGCTGGCAACATTTCACCCCATGGGCATCTTGGTTATTTCTTTTTTATACGGTTTTCAATACGCCTTATTGTTTCCGATTCTTGTAAGCGCTCGGATTATTTTAGAAAGGCAAAAACTGACAAGCGTAGTTTTTACTAAAAAACTACTTTATATGCAATGGCTTATCTTATCTGCTTATGAGTTTATAAAAACACTTGGTTTTGCTGGTTTTCATTATGGCCTTGCGGCATATACTCAATGGAGTCTTCCCCCCATTATACAAATAACAGATATTGTAGGCGTTTGGGGACTCTCAGCCTTGATTTTATTTGTTTCGTCTCTGTCATTTAGTGTGTATCAAGTATACAAAGATAAACTTATGCAAAGGGATAAAAGTAATCGAGCTTTTTTTTCGCCGAGAGTTTTTCGGGAAAGTATAGACGTATTTTTCAAACCTTTAATAGCATGGCTTTGTATCTTTTTCCTCGTTCTTGTATACGGCTTTGTTGTACAAAAAAATTATGATGACTATCCTCAAAAAACGATTGTATTGATACAATCAAATGTCGATCCATGGATAGGGGACCACGAAACATATAAATATAATTTGCATACATTGATTCGATTGACAAATGAAGCCTTAGCAGACCTTGAAAAACAAGGTTTAGAGGCAGATTTAATTGTTTGGCCGGAAACTGCTTTTATTCCGCGCATTGAATGGCATTATGCAAAACGCTTATATCCTGAAAGTTATGAGCAAGTTAAAATTCTCTTAGATTTTATAGATAGTCTTCCCGCTCCCATACTTTTAGGGAATGATTATGGTGTTGAGGGCTATGACAGGCTCGGTGAGTTTCGCATTTTGGACTACAATGCTGCACTTTTGTTTTATCCAGGGGTCAATGTCTATCCGCCTAAACCTGAAATGTATAAAAAAAATCACCTCGTTCCTTTTACTGAGCATTTTCCTTTTGAAAAGCTCTTCCCAAAGCTCTACCAAGCCTTGTTAAATGGCGATACTCACATGTGGGAACCTGGTTTAGAGAAAAACATCTTGCGCATTGACGGACTTGGTTTTGGTACGCCGATTTGTTTTGAAGATACCTTCGGCTATATCGGAAGGGATTTTGTAAAAAATGGTGCGCAAGCCTTTGTAAATATTTCTAATGACGCGTGGTCAAAAAGCCTCGCTTGCCAATACCAACATCTTTCTATGGCTGTTTTTAGGTCTCTTGAAAACAGGGTACCACAAGTTCGTTCAACGGCTTCCGGTCAAACTTGTTTTATTGACCCGAATGGCAGGATAATGGCAATGGCGGAACCCTTTGTTGAAACCTATTTAATTGGCTCTATACCGATTATTGATACTGTAAAGCCAAGCTTATATAATAAATGGGGCGATTACATGGGCTATATTTTTGTTATACTCGCTCTTAGTCTTTATATAATTAATATTAGCTTAGGATTTAAAAAGGAAAAAGAATAATGGCAAAACAACAACAAAACTCAAAAGCACTTACTGTTTTGGGTCCTGAAACTCATTTTTCGGGAGTCTTACAATTTAAAGATTCCCTTATAATTACCGGAACTTTTGAGGGCTCTATAGAATCTTCAGGAGATCTAGAAATAGAGAAAAATGCAACTTGTTCTGTAGATACCATTTATGCACAATCTATTGTTGTTTTAGGTCAAGTTACTGGGAACCTCTATGCTCCTGAAAAAATTGAAATGAAGCAGGGATGTAAAGTAATTGGAAATGTGAATACTGGGAAAATTCGCATAGAAGATAAGGTTGAGTTCCAAGGAAGAGTTACAATGATTGACAAACAATCTGATGCGAATCTTTTTGCTTTAAGTCCAGCACAATATAAAGAATCTCTCACCTTAATACAAAATACTTGACCTAATTTTTTTTAGAGAGTATACTCTTTATACAAGTAGTATCTTGTATATTACTTTTTTCTTTACACTTATCAAATAGTATAATTCATATAAATAAATCACCCACTTACATGGAGAAAAGAATGGCAATTACAAAAGGCCGTCGTTTTATTGACACGTCAGAAGAACACATTGAATCTGGCAGTGATGAACAAATTCATTTAGATTTAATAGATGAAGATAAAGCTCAGGAAAAAATATCTGACGGAACAACAGAAGAAACAAAACCTAAGGCAACAAAGGTGAAAGTAAACAGCAAAACAACAAAGGGGCAAGCGAAAGGAGCTGCGAAAGAAAAAGTTGTTGTCAGGCCAAAGCCCAAAAAACAAAATGATCTAGAAAAAAAGCAACAGAAAGAAGTCGACTTGCATACAGAAGATGATTTACTAAATCGTGATTCAAAACCCCGACTAAGCATAAATGATTTATCTCGAATGGGAATGCACGAACTCAGAAATCTTGCTGCTGACTATGGACTTGCAAGAGATGATTTAGCACCTATGAAAAAACAAGAACTTATCTTTGTTATTTTAAAGGCACATACAGAAAAAGGTGGTATTATTTTCTCTTCCGGTGCTTTAGAAATTTTACCTGATGGATATGGTTTTTTACGTTCCCCGCAAAACTCTTATTTACCAGGCTCTGATGATATTTATATTTCCCCGAGTCAAATACGTCTTTTTAACCTAAAAACGGGAGACACTATTTACGGTCAGATTCGTTCTCCAAAAGAAGGTGAGCGGTTTTTTGCCTTGTTACGCATTGAAACCGTAAATATGAATGATACGAGAACAGCGCAGACGCGCATCCCCTTTGAGAATCTTACTCCTTTGTATCCAACTGAAAAACTAAATCTTGAAACAACAACGAATGAAGTTGCTACAAGAATTTTAAACTTGTTTTCACCTATTGGAAAGGGGCAGCGAGCCTTAATTGTTGCACCACCAAAGGCTGGGAAAACTATTTTAATGCAAAAGATAGCAAATGCGATTACTACAAATCATCCAGAAGTATATTTAATTGTATTGCTTATAGACGAGCGTCCCGAAGAAGTTACTGAAATGGAGCGTTCTATTAAAGCAGAGGTTATTTCTTCAACCTTTGATGAGCAAGCAACTCGTCACGTACAAGTTGCCGAAATGGTTTTGGAGAAGGCAAAACGTCTAGTCGAAAACAAAATGGATGTAGTTATCTTCCTTGATTCTATCACAAGGCTTGCTCGGGCCTATAACCAAACGGCACCTACCTCAGGCAAGGTTTTGTCTGGCGGTGTTGATTCAAATGCCTTGCACAAGCCCAAGCGTTTTTTTGGTGCTGCCCGAAATGTTGAGGAAGGTGGAAGCCTCACAATTATTTCAACAGCTTTAATCGAAACCGGTAGTCGCATGGACGAAGTTATTTTCGAAGAATTTAAGGGGACAGGTAACAACGAAATAAACCTAGACCGAAAACTTGCCGATCGACGACTTTTCCCTGCTTTTAATATTAAACGTTCTGGCACAAGAAAAGAAGAATTGTTGCTGACAGAAGAAGAATTGCAAAAAGTTTGGGTTTTACGGAAGGTTATAAGCCCTATGGACGATATTGAAATTATGGAATTATTGCTTGATAAGATGAAAAAATCAAAAAACAATGAAGTGTTTTTAAAATCGATGAATACTTCAGATATGGGCTAGATTAAATAAGTTTTTTTTATTATAATATACTGTACTGTGATGGAGGTTTTACATGAAAGATGGTATACATCCTAAATACGAAATGACTAAGATTAGCTGTGTTTGTGGTAATGTTATAGAGACACGATCTACTGTTAAAGATATTAACGTGGAAATTTGCTCTGCTTGCCATCCGTTTTTTACCGGCAAGCAAAAATTAGTCGATACTGCAGGTCGTATTGAAAGATTTAATAAGCGCTTTAATATTAAAAAATAAGCCTAAAATGATTAAAAAGCTACTGAAAACACATTTCTTCAGTAGCTTTTTTTTGTTTAAATTATGGAGTTTTGACTATCTTCCAAGATCGATGCGGTCTTTTCCCCAAAAAATCTTCTGAAATAGTTTGTTTTGTAATTTCTTGCATTTCTTTGGCAAAGGAAAAGTTTTCCAGCTCGACTTTTAGGCTTTTACTATTGCTAGAAAAGTAAAGGCATCCGTCGGGATTTAGGAGGGCATAGGTTCGCTTTATAAGTTCTTCATAATCGCGATTTATGTCGAGAATCGTTGTAGTAGATTTTGAGTTGGAAAAGGTTGGCGGATCTAAAATAATAAGGTCATATTTTTTTTTACAGCTTTTTAAAAACTGAATGACATCGCTTTTTATGAAGGAAAAATTTTCTCCTTCAAGTTTATTTAGTAAAAAATTTTCCTTTGCCCATTCTAAATAGGTATTTGATAAGTCTACCGAATCAACTAAGCTTGCTCCTGCAGAGGCTGCATGGACAGAAAAAGATGCAGTATAACAAAAAAGATTTAAGACGCTTTTATCTTTTGCTTCATTTTTTACTATAAGGCGTAAGTTTCGATGATCTAAAAAAAGCCCTGTGTCGATATAGTTTGAAAGATTTATTTTAAACAGATTATCGTGTTCTTCTACAAGTATTGTTTTTTCTTTTTCCGCTATTTTTTCATATTGACTGAGGGCTTTTTTTCTTTCTCGCATTTTTACAAAGATATTCTCTTCTGGTATGTCTAAGATTTTTGCACAAATGGAAACTCTGTCTTTTATCCACATGGCTTCTAAATCTTCTGTCTTATCTGCAGGCTGCTTATAGAAGGTCAAGATAACATAGGTTTTTGCATCTTCTTTGTTTTCGTAGAGATCGACTGCAAGGGGAAATTCTGGAATATCTTTGTTGTAAAGACGATATGCAAAAATCTTATTTTTTCGAGCCCATTTTTTTAAGTGCTTATATCGTTTTCGAAGTCTGTTTTCTAAAAAAACTAAATTATTTTGTCTCATTCTAAGACACGTTTTTCCTTATCAAATATCATTTTAACGCTGAGCATTGCATAACCGGAGGTAAGATCTTCTCTTTGTGAGACAACTCCTTTTGGGAGTGTGAGTTTTACATTTGTAAAATTCCAAATTGCTTTTATACCTGTTTCTACAACCATGTCGGCGGTTTCTTGTGCAAATTGTGAGGGAACGGTGATAATAGCAATAGCTGCATTTAATTTTTTTACCTGTGTTTTTATTGATGCCATCGAGTAAATAGGAACCCCGTGAATTTTTTTTCCGATTTTTTCTGGATCGGTATCAAAGGCACAAACAAATTCTAAGCCGTGAAATTCAAATTCAGAATAGCCGGTGAGGGCGGTTGCCAAGTTTCCTGCGCCAACGATGATAGCCTTGTTTTTATTGTCCCAGCCGAGAAAGTGTTCTATGGCAGAAATAAGGGCGACTACTGGGTAGCCGCGTTTGGGTTTGCCAACAATGCCTGTTATGGCAAGGTCCTTGCGTACCTGTATCGGTTCCAACTGCAATTCTTGTGCAATAATGGTTCCTGATATATATTCGTAGCCATCGATATGAGCTTGGCGAATAATATGCAAATAAGAAGGTAGCCTTCGTACAGAAGGTGAAGCTGGTATTTTTATCATTTTACATCCCGTATATAATTTTTTCGGCAAGAACCGCATTCATTTTATTGTTTCGTGCGTCGTTTAAAGCCGCAGTTTCAGTATTGCCAAAACCAGTAACAGTAATTTTGGTTTTATAGATTTCTTCATTGGTTTTTAAAAGAACGCAAAAAATTTCACATTCTAGCTCTACTTCATATTTGTTTGTTTCGACTTGTTCTGGTGGACGGGCGTATTTTACTGTGCCATAGATAAAATAAGTAGAAACTGCTCCTGTCAATTTTTTTACCTGCTGCAATAAAAACTCTGTATTGCCAGCATCTATTTCTTTATAAAACTCAAGGTTTCCAACTCCTGTAAAACCATTTCGTATAAGAGAGCCTAAAAGAGCGGAAGTCGAATAGCCGTTTGTCGTTACGACGCTATTGTTTTTATCGTAGTCAGCAAGACAGAGAGAGCCGCCCGCATTTATTAAATTGGTTTTTATTTGAAAAGCTGTTTTATATGCTTCGCTTTGTATTATTTTTTCAATTTCCGCATTGTTTTGTAAACTACCTTCTATAACTGGATATAGATATAGAAATGAATTGCAGGAAAAATCTGTCTCTTTTGGTGAAAATGAAATGAACCCTTTTGCATCAGAGATAAGTATCGTCTCTTGAAAAAAAATGCTGTCGTTCTCTTTTGCAATAGGGTAGCGCAGCGTTATAGATTGGTCAATAACAGGATTGTTTTCATTATCGAGTATTTGAAATATAAAATCTTTATTAAAAGGTTTTCCTTTTATTGTAGCAGTAGGGCTTTGTATAGTCTTTATAGAAAGATTTCTTAGTGTATCGATAAAGTTTTGCAATACAAGCTGCTCATTTTCGATGTTTTTTGTTTCTTGTTCTATTGTCGATTCCAAAAGGATTTTATCATTTTCCGTTAGTATTTTTTCTTTTGTTTCTGTATCTTGTTTTAATTCATCTTTGCTTGTTTGAAAAGTTTGTTTCTCGGTGGATAGAGGCAATTGATTTTTTGGGCTACTCATACATGAGCAAAGAAGCGTAAGCGTAAAAATAAAATTGAGAATGTATACATATTTTTTAAAAACCATTAAAAACTCCAGTTACTCATTATATAGCAAATTTTAAAAATTTTCAAGTTTTATCAGATAAAGATATTGAAAGACTTAGTGCATCGGTATATGATAAATAGAATGAATAACAAAATTGCAACGATTTACTTACAAAACTTTCGCGACAATATACTGGAGATACAAAAACAAGCTCTTGGTAAAAAAATCTGTCTTGCGGTAAAAGCTGATGCCTATGGACATGGTGCCTTGAAAATAGCCAAAGAGGCTGTAAAGCTCGGTCTTGATTATCTTGCTGTTTCGACTGTGGAAGAGGCTGTTTTTTTGCGCCATAATGACATTCACATACCTATTTTGGTTCTTAGTATTATCGATGAGTCAGAATACAAAAATCTCATCATACATAATCTTTCTCTCGTGGTTGAAAGCTTTGAACAAGTAAAAGCACTTTCAGCTTCTGCGAACGCATTAGGCAAAAAACTAGGGGTACATCTAAAAATAAATACCGGTATGGGGCGAGTTGGTTGCAAAGTCAGCGATGCTCTTCCCCTTGCTCAATGCATAAAAGAAATGGATATGCTTCGTTTAGAAGGTGTATGTACGCATTTATCTGTTTCAGATTCCTTGCTCCCAGAGGACATTGCTTTTACAAAAAAACAAATTAGGCTTTTTGAAGATTCTATAAAAATACTAGAGCAAGAAGGCATAGAGCCTGGTTTACGACATTGTGCAAATTCTGGCGCTATTTTTTTGCATCCTGATGCCCATTTTGATATGGTTCGTCCTGGAATCTCTGCATATGGCTACTACGCAAGTGCTGAATTAAAAGATTTTTGTGAACAGAAAAATAATTGCTTAAAACCAGTTATGGAGTTAAAGTCAAAACTGGTAAAAATTTTTCCTCTTTCGAAAGGAGATTCTGTTTCTTATGGGCGCACCTGGACTGCGGCTGAAGATACCTTTATAGGTCTTGTTCCCATGGGCTATGAAGATGGGATACGAAGATGTCTCTCTCCTGGATTAGATGTAAAAATAAACGAGACGTTTTATCCTATTGTAGGTAGAATTTGCATGGATCAGTTGATGCTTGACTTGGGAAAAAATCATTCTTGTAGTGCAGGAGATGAAGTTGTTTTCTTTGGACCAAATGGTGGTAATACCGCGGATGACCTTGCAAAACTATGCAAGACTATTTCGTATGAATTATTGTGTGGGATAGGGAAACGCGTAGAAAAAATGTATCTTGACTAATTTTATAGCAAATACAGAACAAGAACTAATAATAAAAGAGCAACTAAATATACCCAGAAAGGTAGACTGTCGTTAATTGTGTTTTTGCCTTTTGTGTTTTGCTTACTGTAGGTTTCTTTTGGTAAGGCATATCCACAACGAGGACAGCCTTGAGTAAAATCTTTGCTCTCTCCTGTAAAATTGCAGGAAGGGCATTTTACGGAAGCAAAATAACGGCCGCAATGGGGACAAGCTTTTTCATTTTGCGCGACCTTAGTGCCACATCTTTCACAAAAAAAGCTTGGTTTTTTACTCATTATAGCATTTCCAAATGAAGTGTTTTTTGAGAAATTGAGCTTATTTTTAACACTGGTTCAGATATAGCTTTGTTTTTTTTGAGTACAGCCTTCTGAATAAGATCAGAGGGCTTAAGGCAGAGAACACTTTCGTTTTGCTCACAATTAAAAACAATGCTCTTGTTTTTTAATAAGGAAACGGTACCTAAAATAAGTTTTTTGGTATGAGGATTTATCATCACCAGACTTTGTTCTATTTTTCTTAGACTTTTAACATCTGCAATAAGTTTTACATCAAGGCATTTAGCTTTTTCTCTTTCTTCTTCATCAAAATTATCTATCTGATACAAAAAAAATTCGGGTTTTTTTTCTATAAAATTCCCCCTCGTGTACTGAACGAGTGTTTTCCAGTGTCGAGGATAGTCAAGGGCATTTACGTATATTCTTTGTGGGTTTATTTCTTCGAGGTTATCAAGCGCTTTTAATAGCCATGTATATCGAATAATTTTAAGTCCTTCGTCGTCTAGTTTTTGAGAAAGCTCTTTTATATAATCTTCTGATTCTGCGATAATGACGGCTATCATTCTGTTCCCAAATTCTCCACTGTATAATCATAAATAGACCAAATACTGTCTCTTTGCCGCACATAGTAGGTGTAACGTTTTTTTTCTTTAAAGGTATTGTAGTTAAACCACTGAATTACCGAAACGCTCCCTTCAGATTGTGAGTACATTGTTTTTTCTATGGCAAAGCGTTCGGGTATAGCAACGATAATATTATCAATGCGTTCTTGCATTAAATCAAGTTTATAGTTTTCGAGCATTTTTATTCGCTCTATGTCCGATAATGAGGTATATTTTACCTTGCGTTGCTTATCTTTTGTGACAAAGGCTTCGATATCGATGTACAAGAAAAATTGATCCCAAAGTCCTTTTTGACGTGCAATTATTGTTTGTTCGACTACCTTGTCTGGAGAAATAGCTTGACGTTTTAAAACTTCTGCGCTGACGATGGCTGTTGCGAGACTCGAGGAAGCAGAAGCTTGAGGAAGCGGTTTTACGTCTAAGCTCAGTCGATTGGAATGTAAGCTTATTGTTTTTGTTTTATACAGTTCTGGAAAAAAAACGAGGTCGATATAGTACACTGAGGGGCTCTCTATTTCTACATAGTCTTTAAGGTTTTCAACAAAAGAGTAGGCTTCGCCACTTTCAATGGCAATTTCTCGAAAATAAACAGTTTGATTCGTTGTTCTTTTTCGTATAATATCTTCAGTTTGCTTGAGTGGCTCGTTTTTTACTGTACGTGCGTTAAAATCGAGGCTAAAAGCTCGGTCATCGGCAAGTTTAAATCGAAGTGTTTCAGGTCCTTTATTTTCAATAGTAATATATATATTGATTGGATTATCTACCGCATTTCCGGTATAATATACAGACTTTTTATAAAAGGATATAGAAATTTCGGCCTTCGAAAAATCATTTGCCCCTATGCTCTGTGCAAAAAGTAATAAAAAAGTTATACTAAAAAATAGAAATCGTTTCACAATCGGTTCTCCATAACCTTAGTATCGGACAATTATGATGAATACCTTACAAACAAGTACAATAAATGCTGTATTATCTAAATCAAAAAGCTTTCAAGAGGCTCTTTCGCTTTTTTCTCTACCTCTAGAGTCTAACGCATTTCCCTGCGAAATTGAAGGCTTGCAAGGCTCTCTACCGAGTTTTTTTGTATCAGCCTATGCAAAGAAAAATTTAGAAAATCTTCTGCAATCAATAAAATACAGTCAGCTCGGTCGTTACACAAAAGCGGATGAGATGCTTTCTTCTGGAATCCGTGATATAGCTTTGATTGTCGCAACAGAAAATGAAGCACAAGACCTCTATTATGATATAAAAACGATCTTTAATGATAGCAAAAAGGAATTAAGTCCTGCCGTCTATATTATGCCCTGGTGGGGGACAGTGCCGTATCGCCCTGTTGCACCAGGTTCTATTGTTTTTGGGCAAAGAATAGGCGTTCTTGCAAAAATTGCTGATCCTTCGCAAAAAAATCTTGCAGATATCAGTAAAATACAGACACGGATATTTATTATTCCGCAGCGAAGCTTGCTTATTCCTGTTCCTCCAAAAGATTCTATTTTATCGCTTTGTCTTGATCTGCAGCTTGAGCAAAAAATAGACCCCTTGAATATTGCTGAGCATTTTATACGTTCTGGCTACACTCGAGTTCCTCGGGTAAGTGTAAAGGGCGAAATTGCGATTCGCGGAGAAGTGCTCGATATTTTTATGCCACAAGAAGACTATGCGCATAGGATTGTCTTTGATTTCGATACTATTACAAAAATAAAATCTTTTGATGTTGAATCCCAGGCAACAATTGCTGATTTAGATGCGCTTTTGCTCTATCCGATGAAAGAAGTTTTGTGGGATGAGAAAAAAATTGCAAAACTTTCAGACTATTTTGAAAAAAATAAATCTGCCTTTATTTTAGATGTATATAAAGAAGAAGGAGAAAAAAAACTTTTACAAAAAAATATTGCTGAAAAAATAGATGCGTTTATTCAGGCGCTTTCTGAGCGTGGAGAAGTTGAGGGAGAAGAATTTTTCTATCCCTTGGTTTTTGATGAAAAAACAAGCGTTTTAGATTATTTTTCGCCAGATGCGACTGTTTTTTATCTTGATTATGACAGAATGCTAAATGCCTTGGAGGGGATAGAAAATGAATTTTCGGGCTTGTATAAAAGAGCCTTACAATACTTCAACGCTGAAGGAAAACTTCCTCCTCTCCCGCCATCTGTACTAAAACTTCCTTTTGAAGATATCTTCCATTCTTTTCATAAAAAGATTCTCTTTCGAAGCTTACAAGGTCCATCTTTATTTGAAAAAGAAAAAATCCAAATTATTTCTGAGCCATCTAAAAGTTTTTTTGGAAATATTAATTATCTAAAGGAAAGTTTAGAATCTCTCTTAGCCGATGACTGGCAGATTTTTATTTTTGCGGAAAGTGAAAATCAAGCCCTTCGCATAAATGAATTGCTAAAAGATTTTTCTGACGAGCTGTATATTATTCCTGAGCCGATTTCATCTGGCTTTTCTATGCCCGATATAAAAGTTCTGGTTTTAAAAGAAAGCGAAATATTTGGAAGAAGAAAACAAAGAGCTCGTTCTATAAAGCATGTAAAATCGCAAGTCATAGAAAGCTTTGTTGAGCTAAATCCCGGAGACTATGTTGTGCATGTAAATTATGGCATTGGCTTGTTTGAAGGCATTGAGCGTATAAAATCCTTGGGAAATGAAAGAGATTATATACGCCTCTTATATGCTGGTGAAGAAGTGCTTTTTATACCCATAGAGCAGGTGAATCTTGTACAGCGTTACATAGGAAATGAGGGAAATAAACCAAATCTCGATACGCTTGGTTCAAAAAGTTGGGAAAACCGTAAAAACCGGGTGAAAAAATCTGTAGAAGATATCGCTGAGCATTTAATTGGTCTGTACTCGAAGCGTCAAGCTTCTCGCGGGTTTCCGTTTCCAAAAGATGGTGAGTGGCAACTTGCTTTTGAAGCAGCCTTTCCCTATGTTGAAACAGATGACCAAATAAAAGTTGCAAAAGAAATAAAAGAGGATATGGAAAAAGCGACGCCCATGGACAGGCTTGTTTGTGGCGATGTAGGTTATGGAAAAACCGAAATGGCTATGCGTGCTTCTTTTAAAGCGGTTATGGGAGGAAAACAAGTTGCTTTTTTGGCGCCGACAACAATACTCGCTGAGCAACACTATGAAACGCTTCTGGAGCGATTTGAAAAATTTCCCGTGAAAATAGCCCATATGTCTCGCTTTGTTACAAAGGCTGAGCAAAAAAAGATTATAGAGAGATTAGCCTTGGGTGAAATAGATATTCTTATTGGTACTCATCGAATAATTCAAAAAGATATTGTTTTTAAAGATCTTGGTTTAATGATAATCGATGAAGAGCAACGTTTTGGGGTAAAGGATAAAGAAAGACTCAAGGAAATGAAGGCAAATATCGACTCTCTTGCTATGACGGCAACTCCCATACCGCGAACACTTCACATGAGTTTGCTAAAAATTCGCGACATGAGTCTTTTAGAAACAGCTCCGCAAAATAGGCAGGCAATCGAAACGATTATCGATCCCTATAGTGACGAACGTGTTGCTCAGGCGATTCGCCAAGAAGTTGAGCGTGGGGGGCAGGTTTTTTATTTGCACAATCGTGTTGAAAGCTTAGAAGAGGTAAAGTATAAGTTAGAAAAAATTCTGCCAGAGATGATGATCGATTATGCACATGGACAAATGTCTCCCAAAGAGCTGGAAGATATTTTTAGACGTTTTAAAATGGGTGGTTTTCATGTGCTTTTAGCCACGACAATAATCGAAAATGGCATAGATATACCGAATGTAAATACGATTATTATAGACAGAGCAGATATGTATGGCGTTTCCCAGTTGTATCAATTACGTGGACGGGTAGGCCGAAGCGATCGAAAGGCCTATGCGTATTTATTGTATCCTGAAGGAAAGTCTTTGTCTGAAATAGCTATGAAACGCTTGCAAGTTATCTCGGATTTTACGGAACTAGGCTCGGGTTTTAAAATTGCGATGAAGGACATGGAAATTCGCGGAGCAGGTAATTTGCTTGGAAAGGATCAATCGGGTGATGTGTATTCGGTTGGCTTTGACTTGTATGTGCGGCTTTTAGAAGAAGCGGTCAACAAACTTATGGACGAAAACTATGAAGAAAGTGGAGACGTTCTTTTGGAGCTTGATTATAGCGGTTTTATACCAGAGACCTATATAGAAAATCCCGTTACAAAGATGGAATTGTATAAAAAAATTGCTTCTATAGGCAGTCAAGAAGAAATAGAAGGCTTTTATATGGAACTCGAAGACCGTTTTGGTCCTATCCCTGATGAAGTATTTAGTTTGCTTGCTATAGCAGAAATACGTATTATCTGCAAAAAACTTTCAATTGCTTCGTTAAAAGAAAGAATGGGGGTTTTATATATTGAATTTGCAAAGATAGCAAAAATCGATGTTCAAAAAGTACTTTATTTAATTCAAACCTCATCGGGAAGAATTAAGCTCGATCCAAACAAGGCAAATATTCTACAACTTGCAACAGGAAAAATCGGTCTAAAAGAAAAATCTGCATTTATACGGGAAAAACTTGAAACCTTATTGTAATCTAGAAATATCTTTTTATATATGGTAGTATCACAGTATGTATTGCATTAAGACAGGACAAGAATTACGTGTTGCAATCTCAGGTAAAAGCGGTTGTGGAAATACAACAATCAGTGGCTTGCTGGCGAAAACCTTGCATATACGGCTTATAAATTATACTTTTCGCTCGCTTTCTGAAGAAAACGGTTTGAGTTTAAATCAAATCATCGAGAATGCAAAAACAGATGATAGCTATGATTTACTAGTTGATAGAAGGCAGGTTGAGCTTGCAAAAAAAGAATCCTGTGTCTTAGGTTCGCGTTTAGCTATTTGGATGCTGTCGAGTGCAGATCTCAAAGTCTATCTCGTAGCTGATGAAGAAGTACGGGCAAAACGTATCCAAGAACGCGAAGGTGGCTCTCTTCAAGACATTATAGATTTTACTCGAATGCGTGATTCAGAAGACAGAGAACGCTACAAGCGCTTATATTCTATCGATAATGACGATTTTTCCTTTGCTGACTTAATAATCGACGTAAGCAAAAAAAGTCCAGAAGAAATTCTTTTAGAAATTTTAAATGAACTAGAAAAACGCTCTCTTATCGATTGTACACCGATAAAAAATTCAAAAAACTAAGCTATGACTCTTTCCCCAGATGAAATAAAAGCTTTTCAAACGAGTATATTGGAGCATTACTATGAACATAATCGATCGATGCCTTGGAGAGAAAGCTTTGACCCCTATGAAATCTTAGTTTCAGAGTTTATGTTGCAACAAACCCAAGTTTCCAGGGTGCTCCCAAAGTATCTCGAATGGCTGGAAAAATTCCCTCGATTGGAAAACCTCGCCCAAGCCCCTCTTGCGGATGTTTTAATCGCTTGGTCAGGTTTAGGCTATAATCGAAGAGCAAAGTTTTTATGGGAAACAGCTCGCATTATTCACTTTGAAAAGAATGGAATTTTTCCGCATTCTGCTGCGGAACTAGAAAAGCTTCCTGGAATTGGTCCCTATACCGCCCGTGCGGTTCTTTGTTTTTCAAAAAAAAGTCCCGAAGTTTTTATTGAAACAAATATACGATCTGTCTATATTTTTTATTTTTTTAAGGAAAAATCCTTAGTAAAAGATAGTGAACTTTTTCCCTTAATTGAAACAACCCTCTACAAAGAAAATCCAAAAATCTGGTACTATGCCTTAATGGACTATGGCGCTACTCTAAAGAAAAAAATAAAAAACCCCAGTAGAAAAAGTGCACATCACACAAAACAAGCTCCCTTTAAGGGCTCTTTTCGTGAAGTTCGCGGAATTATCCTAAAAGAGCTTACACAAGAGGCAGCCGAAAGTCTTGATTTAAGGCAATTACAAGAAAAACATAAGATTGAATACCAGCTTTTATACGATGCTGCAGAAAAATTATGTAGTGAAGGGCTTGTGCTCAAAGAAGACGATGTCTATGTTTTAGGATAATATTTCCTTTTTTCTATCTAGTTATAAGATGTATAGTGTGATATACTTAAAAAAAACTATAAAGCGAGGTTCTTATATGAAACAATGTGGTGGTAGTACCTTATTTTTGGACAAGACAAATATTACTACTGAGGAAATCTTTTCTATACCAGAGGGAAAAACAGAAAAAGAAGTAAAAATATTCGATAATTTAGACTTAACTGGTTTTGAGCCTAAAAGAGATGTGCCTGGTAAAAAAGTGATTGTTTCAAGAGACAATTTTGGGATTGGGGAAAACCAAGAATCCGCTGCAAAGGCTTTAAAAGCCGCAGGAATTCTTACTATCGTCGTTTCTACAATCGGTAGTGAGTTTAAAAAAATCTTAAAAAATGAAAACATTGTAGTGGTCGATCTCGATAAAAAAACAATAGAAGATATGTTTAAAACATTTTCTGAAAAAGACACAGACTGTCTTGTTTTACTTTCTGAAGATGGAACATCAAAAATAAAGTTGATTTCTGGTAGCTTATCGAAAAGTTATACATTCAATTTGGAAGAGTTTTATAAAAAACTTTTACAAGAGGGTGGCTTGACGAGCTGTAAGAACGTATAAAAAGAATTTAGTTTAATACATCGTAACCACATCCAGCAATGGCTGTGGTTATAGCTTCTTCGATTCCAGCTACACTTTCATCAAAGTTTACTAAAATCTGTGCTTTCATAGCGTTAGAAACGCAAGATTGTACACCAGAAATAGCACTTACCGCAGTATTTACTTTTGCCTCACATTCGTCTCCAGTCATTCCGGCAACATATATCTTTTTTTCCATAATCACGACCTCTTAGTGTTTAATTATACACATTTTGTTTTATTTATCAAGACGTAGTTTTCCTAGCTGTCCACAGGAACCACCTATTTTTCTGCCTCTTTTTTTACGAATTGTAGCATTAATTCCTGCGCTTTGTAGTGTTTTCAAAACCCTTTGTACTTCATTGTTTGAAGGCTCAGAAAAAGGCAGTTCTTCAATCGGGTTCCAAGGAATTAGATTGATATGCACATCAAGATTTTTCGCAAAATCGATAAGTAGGGCTATCTCTTCGGAGCCTGTGTTTATATCTTTCATCAGAGCGACTTCTAAACTCACTCTTTTCTTTCGTTTTTCAATAAAATAGCGAGTTGCTTCTTTGAGTGCGTCAAGCGTGTTTGTTTTCGCTATAGGCATGATAGCTTCTCGTGTTTTTGGGTTTGCAGTTGTTAATGAAATAGCAAGGCGAATATCTGGTCCATTGTCAGCAAGGTCATAAATCCCATCAACAAGCCCGGAAGTTGACAAGGTTATTCTGCGCGGAGAAAGGTTTCTGCCCTTTGGCTCGGTTAAAAACGTAATTGTTTTTCGAATCGCACTAAGATTTTTCATAGGCTCGCCCATACCCATAAAAACAATATTATCTAAGCGCCCGCATATTTTTTCGAGGAAAAAAAATTGCTCTATTATTTCATAGCTTTCCAAATTTCGCTTAAAGCCAAGTGTTCCTGTTTTGCAAAAAGCGCATTTCATAGCGCAACCAACTTGACAAGAGACACAGGCTGTTTTTCGTTTATCTGCATCTATGAGCAAAACTGTTTCAATGCAATGTCCATCAAAGAGCTCAATTTGCAATTTTATTGTACCGTCTGGGTCTTTTAATTCTTGTTGGACTGTGGACCTTGTAATAAAAAAAAGCGCTTCAAGTTTTTCACGTAAATCAATGGGAATATTTGTCATCTGGGAAAAATCAAGAACACCCTGAGAAAGCCATGTATAAATTTGTCTAGAGCGAAAAGGCTTTTCATCCGGTAAAAGTGCAGAAATTTCTGCAGCTTCTAGACCTAAAATTGCTTTTTTTGTCATTATACTGAGTGTTTTTTATGACTGCAATCTGTCAAGCATTTCTTTTATAGCTTGGCTTCGCATTCCTGTTTTATAAAAACTTTGTAAGATTTCAATCGCTTTGTTTTTTTGGTTGAGTTTAATATAGCAGTCTGCAAGATCTATGTAGAGTCGATAATTTTTCATATCTGCTTGCAGGAGGCGAGTGAGGCTTTCAATTGCTTCTTCATAGCGACCTTCACCCTTGCTGATTAAGCTCAAGCCAAGAACAGCAAAAACATCAAATTCGATATTTAAGGCCTTGTTATAGTATTCTGTTGCTCTCGCATAATCTCCAGTGTTGCGATAGGCATCTCCAGCACGAGTTAAAATAACCTTATTGTTTGGATCTATTTCTAAAATTTTATTCCAATACACAATGGATTTATGCTGTTGATTCATTCCTCTATAACAATCAGCTAAGCCAAAAAGAGCATAAAAATTGTTTTGATCTATTTCAAGAGCTTTTTTGAAAAAATCTATGCCTTTATCGAAGGTTTTTAGCTTTCTGTGGCAGTTCCCTATAGATGTCAATATGCGAATGTCGACGAGTTCTTCGCTTTGTTCCAATATTTTGGTCCAATAATAAAGAGCATCTCTATATTCTTTAAAATCATAATGAAGATGACCTAATCCGATGAGAGCATAGGCATTTTTTTCTTCCATATCGAGAACGCTTAAATAAAGTTCTTTTGATTTTCTAAAATCACGTATTTTTCGGTAGGCATCTGCTATTCTTGTGAGAACTGTAATATTTCTATTGTCGTGTAACAAGTATTGTTCCCAAATTTCTATCGCTTTATTGTATTTATTGAGAGCTTTATAACTATCGGCGAGTCCAAAAAGCGCATAATTATTTCCCGGATGGGAGATGAGGCACTGAGAATAGTAGGAAACAGCTTCTTTGAATTTATTTTGTTTTCTCTCGCAATCACCTAAACCAACAAGGGCATAATTATTGTT
>JAAZLA010000058.1 GCA_012799545.1 Treponema sp. | reverse complement strand
TTCAGTTAAGGGGCGAAATGCAGTTTTAGAAAAAGTTTCAGAAACATATTTTCCTTTTTCATCTTCGACATAGACAGCGAGGATTTTTTTTGTTAAGGCTTCAGAGGGGAGGGTGAAAAACTGTCCCCTAAGCCATTCTCTATCCTCTTTTAGATTGCCGTTTATATTTGCCTGTCCTATAAATTGTCTTGTATGACTTGTGCTCGATTCTAAGCGAACGAAGGCTTCACTTTGAAAATTGTCTTTTCCAAAAGCTGCGTAGATACCGGGTGTTTCATTCTCATCCTTTGAAAGCCCCATGCTTGAAAACAAATCGCTAAAATGAATCCCTCGATTTGCGAGGCGAATATGTTTTATAAAACCCTCGCCATAGTAACCTGCTGCAATGCTGTTTTTTTCAAAGCCCTCTGCAAAGGCTGCTTCAAAATACCAGGATTTATTTAATAAAAACCAAACAGAGAGTTCTATTTCTTGAGAAAAAACAGGCATGTCAAGTTTGACCGCTTGTTTGATATCAAATGGTAAAAAAATATTTTGCTTGAGCCCCATGTTCCAAAAACCATCTGCAAAAAATTCGATTTCAGCTGCATCGGAAGAATATGAATAAAGTGATTTAGCATCTTCACTTGGAAGTCCAATTAAAGGAATGAGATGTTCAGCTCGTATATAAAAAGGGAGGAGAGAAAATAAAAGAAAAAGACAAAAAAACTTTATCCATTTCATAAAAGTCTTGCCTTTTTTATAATAACCGATGGGTCTTTTTTCTGTAAGTCAACGATTGCCTTTTCAAGCTTTTTTTTCTTTTCATTTTCAAAGGCAAATAGTTCTTGTTGCGCTTCTTCTGCGCCTTCTTTTACATTTGCAAAGCCGAGACCTAAAAGGCGAAGATAGCGATCTTTTTCATACTTCTTATAAAATAATTTTTTTGCAATCTCAAATAGGGCATCTGAAGTTGCTATGATTCTTTCATGTGTTTCTTGAATAGAAACAGTTGTAAAGTCACTGTAACGAATTTTAAGCTGTACTGTCTTGCTCTGTAGGTTTGAATGCAGTAAACGAAAAAAAACATTTTGGCTTAAATCTAAAAGGATTTTTTCAATGGTGTTTTTATCTCGTATATCTATTTCAAAGGTTTGCTCTTCACTCAGAGATTTATGTGCGACTCGCTCGTCAAAACGCTCGGCTTCTATTCCTCGAACAACCTTCCATAAAAATTCGCCCTGACTTTTTCCAAACAAGGATTGCAATAATTGCATACTGGCACTATGCACTTGTACAGTTGTGAAAAAGCCTGCCTCCTGTAAACGTTGCAAGGATTTTTCTCCTATACCCCAGACTTTTTTTAAGGGCAGCTCCAGCATAAAGGCTTCTTCTTTCCCGTAGGCTATTTCGTATAAGCCATCGGGCTTTGACATTCCAGAAGCAATCTTTGCAAGATATTTTGTATGTGCTATCCCGATTGAAACAGATAAGCCTGTTTTTTCCAAAACGGTATTTTTTATTTTTTCTGCAAGTTCTCTAGGCTTCCCAAACAATTTTTCACTACCGCTTATATCGAGAAAGGCCTCGTCAATAGAAATCTGTTGTACACTTGGTGTGAAATTTTGAAAAAGACTCATCACTTCTTTTGACTTTTCTTGATAACGATGCATTCTTCCACGCAAAAAAATAGCTTGGGGACAAAGTTGATAGGCTTTATAAATAGGCATCGCTGAATGAACCCCGTAGCGTCTTGCCTCATAGGAACAGGTCGAAACAACGCCACGCTTATCTTCGGGCAAGCTTCCCACAATTACAGGTTTCCCGCGGTATTCTGGAAAATCTAATTGTTCAACCGATGCATAAAAAGCATCGAGGTCAATATGTAAAAAGGTTTTTATATATTGATCCTTATTTGTTATCATCTATGCCTCGATAAAAAAAATCCTCTTCAGTTTTTACAACTTCGTTTCCATCGAGAAGGTAAGCGGTGATGTAGAGCCTTTTATCGAGCGAGGCGTCTGAAGAAAAACGAAGCAAAAGGGGGTTTGGTGGATAATCATCTAAATGAAAAAGTGCCCATTCTTGTTCCGTTAAAATATCGTATGGATAATTTGCCTCATAAATAGGTAACAAGGAGGCAGAGTGAATTTTAATTTCATAACGTAAAACAGGGAGACTCGATTCTATTATACATTCAATATCTTCCGTGTCGTAATTAATTGTGTGATTAGATACATGCTCGATAAAAGATTTATCCGTCGTAGAAATTTCTTTTGTCTTTTCAAGTTTTGTTTTCGGTATAGTATCTGTGTGAATTAAAATTTGGATAAAGAGAACAACAAAAAAAATTGCACCGAGGTTCATCAGTACGTCAATTAAAATTCGCTTGAAGGTAACACCCTTTTGCTTTCCAAAGTGCTTCATTCTAATAAGTATTTTTATCCATACTATTTGAAAGGGAATTAATAATAAAGCGAGTAAAATATTTCCAATAAAGCTTGTTCGACTTGCTATACGAAATATATTGTTTAGTATTGCGCCGTCGGTAAAAAGCAGATAGGGAAGAAAGGGTAGAACCATGAGTGCAATTGTTAAAAAAAGATTTTTTCTTTTTTTAAAAGAACTTGTAATGAGTATAATAAGAAACTCAAAACTAAAGGGTATAAAGAGTGAAATATCGATAAAGGTAAAAACAAAAATATTTATAAAGGCAATAAATGAGCCAAGGTATCCATAAATAAATGTTGAGAGAGGAAATTTAAATATAATTTGCGCAAGAGAAATAAGAAATAAAAAGAGCAAGCTAATAATGATTTTTATTAAGAAGGCGAATTGAGGAAGTGATTCAAAATGTGGAAATAATAAGCTCATAAAAGGTTGTGAGATATAAAAGAAAAAAGCATTGAGGAGGATTAAGAGTGGCAAAAGTGGCCAGGATTTTGAAAATTCTTCCTTATGTAAAAAACGATTTTTTCCGAGCAAAAAGGGAAAAAATACAATGATGAGCAGTGTTAAAAACGCAAGAATAATAATGAGTGCAACAAGATGTATTTCTGAGATTGAAAAAAAATGTTCAAAGATATAAAAAAAACTGTACTGACTACTTTCTTCT
>JAAZLA010000057.1 GCA_012799545.1 Treponema sp. | reverse complement strand
GCAGCGCGTTGAAGAAGCGCTTTTAGACTTACTTTTGCCACCAAGTCCTTCAAAGAAAAAAGAGCAAAGCAATCCTCCCTTCCTTCTAAACTCGGCATTTGGATCAGAAAACGCAGAGACAGTGCAAGGCTCACAAAAAACAGAATCTGAAGATGCATCGACGAGAGAACGCTTTCGCCAGTGGCTCCGTGAAGGAAAAATCGAAGATAAAGAAGTTGAAATTACAATTACAAAACAAAACCGTATGCCGACAATGGAAATTTTTGCCGGTGGAAATATAGAAGACTTTGAAGAAACAATGCAAAATATTACCTCTATGCTCAGCGGTGGTCGCAGCAAAAAAAAGATGCTCAGTATAAAGGATGCTCGCAGAATTCTTCTTGAAGAAGAGCTCGACAAATTGGTAGATACAGAAAAAGTAAGTGAAGAGGCTCGAAAACGAGTTGAGGAAATGGGCATTATATTTATCGATGAAATAGATAAGATAGCAGTAAGTAATTCTCGTGGGTCCCAAGATGTTTCCCGTGAGGGAGTTCAGCGCGATATTCTACCCATCGTAGAGGGTTCGACTGTTAACACAAAGCACGGCATTGTAGATACAACCCATATTTTATTTATCGCAGCGGGAGCCTTCAATCTTGCAAAACCAAGCGATTTAATTCCAGAATTGCAAGGCCGCTTTCCGCTTCGTGTCGAACTTGACTCTCTTACTGCCGACGACTTTAAAAAGATTTTAACTGAACCCAAAAATGCCTTAACAAAGCAATATAGCGAGCTTCTAAAAACTGAATCCGTAACCATCGATTTTAAGGCTGAAGCAATCGATACCATGAGTGCAATTGCACAGGAAGTAAATGCAAAGGTTGAAAATATTGGAGCGCGGCGCTTACATACCATCATGGAAACAGTACTTGAAGAGCTTTCTTTTGAAGCAGACGAAAGAAGCGGCGAAACAATTGAAATTACAAGTCGCTATGTAGAAGATCGACTGGAAAGCATTGTAAAAGATCAAGACCTCTCAAAATATATTTTATAAAGTATTTCTTCAAATGGCCGATGTTTAAATTGTAACATTTCATTCAAATGGGGGATTAAATGAACAGTTTTACACGGTCAGTTGATTTATTGCATAGAGCGATGGATGTGAGCACGCTACGATATTCGGTGAGTGCAAACAACCTCGCAAATGCCGGAGTGCCAAACTTCAAACGAACGACAGTAAATTTTGAAGCAGCCTTAAAAGAGGCTATCGACTCAGAAAAAAATGCAAAAGACAGTTTTGTGTTAAAAACAAGCGATGATCGCCATATCCAATCAAAAACCTATACCGATTATAGAACTGTTGAACCTCGTCGCGTACTCGATTATGCCACAACAAGCGATGCGAATGGCAACAACGTTGATGCCGAAGCTGAAGCCATGGATATTTTGAAAACGCAGTTGAACTATCAATTACTTACTCAAATGCAATCATTTCAATTTTCACAAATGCACATTGTGCTTAAATAAAGGATAAAAAATGGGACTTTTTACCAGTATCAATATAGCAGCGACAGGAATGTCCGTTGAACGCTTACGAGGCGATATCATCTCAGACAATATTGCAAATGCCTCTACAACGAGAACAGCGGACGGCGGAAAGTTTAAAAAATCGACGCTTATTCTAGAAGCAATTCAAGATGATTTACAGTATCGAAATCCCTTTGTTCCTGCAGATAAGGACTCAGGAGTAGGGAAGGGTGTTCGCGCGCTTCGGGTAGAAAAAGACAATAGCCAAGGTCGCCTTGTCTATGACCCCACACACCCTGATGCTATTCAAAGTGGTCCAAATACTGGCTATGTCGAGTATCCAAATGTAAATATCGTAAATGAAATGGTGAACCTTATTTCTGCATCTCGTGCCTATGAAGCGAATGCTACGGTTATACAAGGTTCAAAAGAAATGTTTCAATCCGCCTTGCAGATTGGAAAATAAATATGCTATGATTGGTTTGGGAGGACTTCATGATTAGTTCATTGGATTTATTGCGTTATAATGCAAGTACAACAGCCTCAAATGCTGTTTCAAGTACTCAATTAAGCAAGGCTTTAGAAAAAACAAAAGATGGTTTGGGCATAACAAATACTGAAGAGGGAAAGTCTTTTGACAACTATCTTTTGGATGCTATTTCCTATGTAAACGATTCACAAAACAAAAGCTCTGCCTTATTTGAGCAGGTAATTATCGACCCTGATTCAGTCGACGCACATGATGTAACCATAGCAATGGCAGAAGCAAATTTGTCCCTATCCTTAGCACAAGCGGTTATAGATAGGATGATAAAGGGATGGTCAGAAATTACGACCACTCGATAAAAGAAAGTTGCTTATAAAAAGAAGATTTTAGCTTCTAAATAGCAAATACCCCTTGATTTATAGCAAAAAAACGAAAAAACGCTTTTAAGTTTTGAGTTCTTATGCTATAATTGAACAATATATTATTTATTCGTTCACGGGAGGGCATGATGAACGAATGGCTTAAAAAGCTTTTTTCACAAATTAAAACAGTTTGGTCGAAGGGTAGCACAGTACAAAAAGTGGTAATTACTGGCATAATTATCTTTGTCATTGGTGCAATCGTTTTTATATCTGTCTTATCCTCATCGCCAAGCACTGTGCCATTGTATAATATTCCCATTACTGACGAGGATTCTCGCGATAGGATCCTTATACGTCTTTCTGAAGAAAATATTCAGGCGACGGTAAATGCTGCAGGTATTATTTCAGTTGCGGATGAGAAAACAGCACGAAAGGCACGGACTCTTTTGGTGCGAGAAGATTTAACTCCTACAAATGTCAGTCCTTGGAATCTCTTCGATACCGAGCGCTGGACAACGACTGATTTTGAGCGAAATGTAAACTTGCTTAGGTCTATTACAAACCAAGTAACACAGCACATTGAATCTCTTGAAGAAGTCGATAGGGCAAATGTTGTTATAACCCGTCCTGAGAGAACTCTTTTTGCAGCTGATCAAAATCCGACAACCGCAAGTGTTATTTTATATCATAGACCCGGAAGCGATATTTTAACAAACAAAAAGAAATTGCAGGGTATACAAAAACTCTTACTTTTTGCAGTTGAAGGTCTTAAAGAAGAAAATATTACTATTACTGATTCAAATGGTAATGTCTTAAACGACTTTGCTGGAATGGCAGAAATTGATCGTGTTGATATTATAGCGCGTGAACAAAAACTTATTTCTACCCTAGAAACGCAGTATAGAGCAAAGGTGCTTTCTGCTCTGCAACAGATATTTACCCCTGATCGCGTGCGCGACTTAAATATCAAAATTGATATGAATATGTCAAAACGTTTTGTTGACGCAACTGAGTATTCTCCTATTACTATTCGCCCAGATAATCCCGACACACCCTATGATGACTCTGAACTCGTAGAATCTATTACACTTTCGTCAGAAACCGTTACAAAACGTTGGACTGGTACCGGCTATAATCCTGAAGGACCCGCTGGTGCTGAGGGTCAAACAGCTCCTGTCTATTCTGACATGTCAAACCTCTATGGTGTTTCTGAAGAAACGGGAGTAAAACGAAATGAGGTTATAAATAAAAAGCAAATTCAAGAAGAGATTAGTCCTTCGATTGATCGTATTTCTGTTTCGGTAAATATCGATGGACGAAATAGAATTGTCTATAACGACAAAGGTGAGCCAGAACTTTTACCTGATCGCTCTATAAAAAGAGAATATATACCGCTTACCGCAGAAGAACTTGCAAACACAACACGACTTGTTGAAGATGCTATAGGCTATCAACGAGGAAGAGGCGACTCTGTTTCTGTACAAAATATTCAGTTTGACCGAACAGCACAATTTGCCGCCGAAGATGCGGCACTTTTACGTGCGCAACAAACAAAGAAAACGGTCTTTTATATTTTGAGCGGCATTGTTCTTGTTTTACTTGCCTTTATTATTTTTAGAACGATATCTCGCGAGCTTGAAAAACGTCGACGATTAAAAGAAGAAGAGCTGCTCAGACAGCACGCAAAAATGCGCCAAGAAACCTTTTTGGAAGCAGAACGAGCTGGCATGGAAGTTACTATGTCTGTTGAAGAGCGTAGACGTGCAGAATTGCAAGAAAATGCAATTGCACTCGCAAAAGATCATCCAGAGGATGTTGCTATGCTCATAAGAACTTGGTTGATGGAGGAATAGTATGGCTGCACAAGCGAAATCGAAATCAAGCGCACCCGCTGGCGCTACAGCCTCAACCGGTAGTAAGAAGCCAAAAGATTATAAATCTCTTACCGGTAGACAAAAAGCGGCAATTTTTTTAGTTTCCTTAGGATCTGAGCTTTCTTCTGAAATATTTAAGCATTTGCGAGAAGATGAAATAGAAACGCTCACCTTTGAAATTGCGCGACTTGACACCGTTGACTCAGAAATAAAAGAAGCAATCTTAGAAGAATTTCAAGAGCTTATGGCCGCACAGAACTTTATTACTTCAGGTGGTATTGATTATGCTCGCGAACTACTTGAAAAATCTCTTGGAAGTCAAAAGGCAATCGATATTATCAATCGCCTTACCAGTTCTTTGCAAGTGCGCCCCTTTGACTTTATTCGGCGAACTGACCCCGCTCACTTATTGAACTTTATTCAGCAAGAACACCCGCAAACGATAGCACTTATTTTAGCCTATCTTGAGCCAAATAAGGCTTCCGTTATTTTACAAAATCTTCCCGATGAAATACAAAGCGATGTTGCGCGGCGAATTGCAACCATGGATAGAACTTCTCCCGATGTATTGCGTGAAGTTGAGCGAGTACTCGAAAAGAAACTTTCGACGCTTTCTAGTGAAGACTATACCGCAGCAGGTGGTGTTGAAAGTATTGTTGAAATTCTAAACCTTGTAGATCGTTCTTCTGAAAAATCCATTATTGAATCGCTTGAAGAAGATGATCCAGACTTGGCAGAAGAAATCAAAAAGCGAATGTTCGTTTTCGAAGATATTGTTATGCTCGACGACCGTGCTATACAAAAGGTTATGCGAGAAGTCGACACCCAAGAGCTTGCTAAGGCGCTCAAGGCGGTTGATACAGAGGTACAAGATAAAATATTTAGAAACATGTCAAAACGTGCTGCTGCGATGCTTAAGGAAGATATGGAGTTTATGGGACCTGTTCGGCTTAAAGATGTTGAAGAAGCACAGCAAAAAATTGTTTCTACAATTCGCCGTCTTGAAGATTCTGGTGAAATTGTTATTGCACGTTCTGGAGAAGACGAGATTGTTGTATAGTAAAATATTCAAAAATAGCGCATTTTTGATTTCATAAATCTGTGAATTGAGGTAGGAGAATGGCAAAGGCAGTTTTTAGACCAACGGAAATTACAAATACCGATTCCAAGGTAATTCTTAAACTTTCTCACAACTATGCACCCGAAGAAGAAGAAGAGGAAATTTCTGATATCCCCGAATATTTAGGGCCTACTGCTGATGACTTACGACGTGAAGCGGAAGCCTTTAAAAAAGAGTGGGAAGCTGAAAAAGAAGCCCTTCTTGCAAAAACCGATGCAGAAGCAGAAAAAATTATAAAAAATGCAGAAAATGCTGCCTTCCAGGAAGTAAAGCGAAAGACTGATGAAGCAAATATCATTAAGGCGGAAGCCGAACTAGAAGCTCAAAAAATAATTCAAGAAGCAGAGCAAAAAGCTCTTAAAATACAAGAAGAAGCTGAAAAAAATAGGGATAGCCTTGTCAAAGATGCCCACAAAGAAGGCTTTGATAAGGGAAGAGAAGAGGGCTATAGATCTGGTCAAAATGAAGTTGATCGTCTCATAGGAAGACTGCACCTTATAATTGAGCGTATTATGAGTAAACGCCAAGAAATACTTGATGAAACTGAACAACAAATAGTTGAACTGGTTATTTTGATGACAAGAAAGGTTGTTAAAATCATTTCTGAAAGTCAAAAAAACGTTGTGATGAGCAATATTGTACAAGCACTTCGAAAGGTAAAAGGTCGAGGGGATGTTACACTTCGTGTTAGCTTGGAAGATTTGCAACTAACAAGCGATCATACAAAAGAGTTTATGAAGGCTGTTGAGAACATTAAAAACATTACCGTAGTGGAAGACACCACCATTGAAAAAGGTGGTTGTGTAGTTGAAACAGATTTTGGCGCTATCGATGCAAGAATTTCTAGTCAGCTCAATGAACTTGAACAAAAAATCCTTGAAATTTCACCTATTAAAACAATTACAAAGTCTAGCTCAATCAATCCGGAGCTATAATCTATGAAAACGCTTATAGATAAATATATACATACCGCAGAGACGACAGATACTATTTTATATACGGGCTCTGTTATTTCTGTAAAAGGAATGCTCATTGAAAGCCATGGACCACAATCCGTGATGGGAGAAATTTGCAATATCCTCGTATCTATTCCAGGAGAAAAGACAAGTCGATCTATTTTAGCGGAAGTTGTCGGTTTACATCACACAACAGTACAACTTATGGCCTATGAAGAAACAAAGGGAATCGAAATAGGTTGCAAGGTAATAGCAAGCGGTTCTGTTTTACAAGTTGGCGTTGGAGAGGCGCTTTTGGGACGTGTAATCGATGCTCGTGGTAAAGCTTGCGACAATAAAGGCGAAATTTATACAACAAGCTTTTATCCTGCTCTTGCCTCTGCTCCTCCAGCTTTATCTAGAAAGCCCATCACTGAACGAATTGTAACAGGAGTACGCGCTATAGATTCTCTTTTAGCGGTTGGAAAGGGGCAACGACTCGGTATTTTTGCTGGCTCCGGTGTGGGGAAATCAACCCTACTCAGTATGATTGCGCGAAATTCAAACGCAGATATCAATGTTATTGCGCTGATCGGAGAGCGAGGACGTGAAGTTTTAGACTTTATACACAGAGATTTAGGGGAGGAAGGATTAAAACGCTCGGTTATTATTTCTGCTACTTCAGACCAATCTCCCATAGCCCGTCTTCGAGGAGCCTATGTTGCAACAGCTGTTGCCGAATATTTTCGTGACCAAGGCAAAGATGTGATGCTCATGTTCGATTCCGTTACGCGATTTGCGCATGCACAAAGAGAAATAGGACTTTCTGCTGGAGAACCGCCAGCTCAGCGTGGTTATCCGCCGAGCGTTTTTGAATTGTTGCCGAAGCTCCTTGAACGAAGCGGAACGAGCGAAAAGGGAACTATTACCGCTTTTTATACTGTGCTCGTCGACGGCGATGATATGGACGAACCCATTACAGACAAGGTTCGCGGTACCCTCGACGGACATATTGTTTTAAGTAGACGCCTCGCCCAAGCCTACCACTATCCCGCAATCGATGTCTTGGCAAGTATTAGTCGTTTGGCAAATCGTGTTTCAGGGCCCAAGACAAAGGAAGCTTGTGGGGTACTTCGTCGATTGCTTGCTATCTATGCAGAGTCAGAAG
>JAAZLA010000056.1 GCA_012799545.1 Treponema sp. | reverse complement strand
GGAGAAATTGTTTTTAGTCTATCTGAGACAAGTTGAATTAAAGATGACTCATGGTCTGTTAAAAAAACAATATCTGTTGAGAATGCATTTTCTGATTGTTCTATATCATAAAATTCTTCAACATTGACAGGAGTAAAATCATCTATATGTATCTTTTTTTTAGCTTCCACGTGCTAAGTATAACATAAAAGTAAAAAAAAGCCGATATAAAAAATATGGATATACGTAATTTTATAAAAAAAGTGCTTTTTTTTCTTGTTTTTTTTAATGGTCTAGAGTTTTTTGCGCAAGATTTGAGCCTTACAAAAGATGATTTACGGCTTGTTCCGGCAGAAGAGGGAGGCTATCATTTATTTATTAGGCAAAAAGATGGTGTCGCTTCGGTTTTATTGACTGAAACAACAAAAACCCTCGATGGAATGGCTGACAATTATGCCTACCGAGCCTTGGAATGGAATGCGATTAACGGAGATGAAAAGCGTATGCTCGATGGGGCTTTTTTAGATTCACCTACAAGTCGCTATAGTTTAATTGATTCAACACCGGAAGCAGATGCTGACTTTGGCTCTTCTTTTCATATCTATATTCCTGAGCGTATGGAGTTTGGCTATCCTTGGTCTCGAAACGGTGTAGTGCAGATTCAAAAGGGAACCTTTATAAGTATTCGCACCTTTACAAAGCCCTATGCAGACTATGAGGGTTCAGATTTTTTGGATAATCCTTTTATGTTTAACTTTATTCCAAAAAAAATTGAAAACGAGCCTGAAGAAGAAGAGATTGTTTTAACTGATGATTATAATCCTGTTGCGGTGGCTGCCTTTGAGGAAATAGCAGCATTAAACGAGGGTTTTTTTATCTATTCTCGTGGTCCTGAAAGCCTCGCTAGTGATGTGCTTAAATCTTTAGCGCGTATTAAAAACAAAAGTCACGTGGACATTGTTTTTGCAATTGATACAACGGGAAGCATGAAGGACGATATTCTTGCAATACAAGAAGAACTAGTGCCACTATTGCTTAGCGCTTTTGAAGACTTTGAAAATGTACGATACGGGCTTTTATTGTATCGCGACTATGTAGACAATTATAGGTATAAAAATCTTCCCGTAAAATTTTATGATTTTACGTCCGATATAGAAGTTTTTTTAGATGAAATCCTTGCAATAAATATCGTTGGGAATCCCGGTGGCGATATTTCTGAGGCGGTTTGGGAAGCCTTATACGCCAGTATCGAATTTTATGACTGGGATATGAGCGCGGAGCGAAAAGTGATTCTCATAGGAGATGCTCCTCCACATCCAACGCCGCGTGGTTATACCATTCGTGCAACGAAGGACTTGATCGAAGGGCTTGCAAGGGAGAAAAATATAGTAATTGATGCTATTATCTTACCTGATGATACTGCAAAAAAATAAAAAGAAAGACCACTTATTGCTGTGGTCTTTCTTTTTACGCTCTCATGTTTTTCTCTTACTTATTTTGGGATTTTTGCATAGTCAATTTCTGCAAGCACCTTGTAGTGCGGAGCTAAATATTCTGCCGCATCACTGTCGTAATAATCAAGTATCGTTTCGAGTCTTTCTTTTGCATCGTTCCATTTTTTTTGTTTAATGCGAATGTGAGCTATCTCGTATTCGGCAGCAACGGCTACTGAAAGATCGGAGCCATAACGGTTTAGGATCGTTTGATAGTAAAATTCCGCAGCCTTGTAATTTGACACATCGAGGCTATTTTGAGCAAGCAAGGTGAGGTCTTCAACACTTGCATCCGTGGGCGCCGTTTTGGGAACACTTGTGCAAGAAAAAAGAAAGAGGCAAAGAAGTATAAGACTTGCTATCTGTTTTATTTTCATTTGTTTAAAATTGATATGTTTCATGGGTAAATCGATCGTATGTTTCATCTTTTGAGGGTAAATCCTTTTTTAGTTGTTTAATAAACTCTTCTGTTTCTCCCATGGGCTCATAGGCATCACAAGAGTCAATGCATCTACGGGTTACCGTAAAATACTTGTGAATTTTTTCTTCGCCCAGTTTTTTCTTCCATTTTCCTGCTGCACAACGTACTCGCAGGTAAAATTGGTCTTGAATGCCAGCGGGACTTGGCACTAACTTACAATGCACACAGTTTGCACAATAAATTTTCTCACTTGTTACATTGTTTTTTTCCAATGTTTTAGTTTCTGTGAAAGTCTCTTTTTGATTCATAATGCTCTCCATACAATTTTAATTAATACAACGTATACGTATTATTTTACCACGCACTATCTGTATCGTCAAGTTTTCTAGCTAGATTATCGGTTTATTTCTTGAGAAAGCATAGCTTTTCTACTTTATTTTCTTTCTCCTTGTTATTTTCAAGCCTAATCGATATACTGTAGGGACTTTGACAATGGGAGAAATCGATGATAAAAGTTGGTATTATTGGTGCAACTGGTTATACGGGTGTAGAGTTAATTGCGTTTTTACTACAACATCCTCATGTAAAAGAGCTTTTTTTAAGCTCGGTTAGCTTTGAAGGACAACATATTGAAGATATCTATCCAAATCTGCGCTCGTTTTGCAATACACAAAAATGCTCAGGAAACTTGCTCAATGCTGACGAGGTATTTGAAAAATCGGATCTTATTTTTACCGCCCTTCCTCACGGTCTTGCAGAAAAATGGGCAGATGCCTGTTTAAAAGAAGGTAAAAAACTGATAGATCTTTCGAGTGATTTTCGCTTTGACGATGATGAGGAAACCTTTACCAAGTGGTATAAAAAGTCTTGGGATTTTCCTGAAACGCATAAGGCTGCTGTTTATGGCTTGCCAGAATTGCATCGTGAAAAAATAAAAAAAACAAGCATTGTGGGAAATCCTGGCTGCTATGTTACCAGTGCCTTGCTTGCCCTTATTCCCGCGGTAGAAAATAACCTTGTATCAACTTCTCCTATAATCATTGACAGTAAAAGCGGTGTAACAGGAACAGGGCGAAATCCAAGCGCTGCAAATAATTTTTCTGAATGCGGTGAGTCTTTCAAAGCTTATGGGGTAGCTGCGCATCGGCATCAACCAGAAATAGCGCATGTCCTTTCATCGATTGCAAAAGAAAAACCGTCTATTGTTTTTACTCCACATCTTGTTCCCATGAGTCGCGGCATTCTTTCATGCTCCTATGCCGAGCTTAAAAAGGAAGTTTCAATAGAAGAAATGTATCGCTTGTATACAGACTTTTATAAAGATGAAGTCTTTATTCGCGTTCTTCCCTTGGGAAGCATGCCTGAAACAGCTCATGTGCGCGGAACAAATTATTGTGATATTTCACTCTTTGTCGTAAACGAGGGGAAGATGCTGCAAGTAGTATCGGTTCTTGACAATATGGTAAAAGGTGCTTCGGGGCAAGCAATTCAAAACATGAATATTATGTATGGCTTTGATGAAAAAGCTGGTCTCGACCTTATCCCCCGAGCTTTTTAGTTTTTAGCATAGATCAAAATAGGTAAAAGAGGTAGCAAGATGAATACAAATAAAACATCTATACAATGGGCTGAAGGTGGCGTCTGCTTTCCCAAAGGCTTTACAGCGCATGCCCTCTGTGCAGGGATAAAAAAATCGAGCAAAAAAGAAGACCTCGCTCTTATTGTTTCAGAAGTCCCTTCTCGGGCAAGTGGCGTTTTTACAAAAAATCTCGTTCAAGCTGAGCCGGTAAAATTGAGCCGTTCATATCTAGAAAAAGAAAAAAAAGCTCAGGCAATTATTGTCAATTCGGGTAATGCAAATGCCTGTACCGGTAGCGAAGGGGCAGCCGATGCAGGTGCTATGACAGAGGCTACAGCAAAGGCTTTGGCGAGTGCTGGTTATACCGAGCTTTCCGCACAAGATGTTCTTATTGCATCTACTGGCGTTATAGGAAAACAAATGCCCATAGAAGATATCTTGCCAAAAATCCCCGCCCTTGTTTCGGGCTTGTCCAAGGAGGGCAACGAGCTTGCACGACGGGCGATTATGACAACCGACCTTGTGCACAAAGAAGCCGCGCTTTCTGTGCAAATTGCGGGCAAAGAGGTTCGACTCGGTACAATGGCAAAGGGTTCCGGCATGATACATATCAATATGGGAACGATGCTTGGCTTTGTTACAAGCGATTGCAATATTACATCGGAACTTCTTGATGAGGCGCTCAAAGAAAGCGTCCTCGATTCGTATAATGCGGTCTCAGTTGATGGAGATACAAGCACAAATGACACGCTCTTTATTCTGGCAAATGGTTTGGCAGATAATCCTTGTATCGATAAAAAAAACGAAGACTACTATGTTTTTCTAGACGCTTTGAAGGCTATTAACATAGAAATGGCAAAGGCAATTGCTTCCGATGGTGAGGGTGCAACGCATATGCTCGAATGTGAGCTACGGGGTGCAAGCGACAAGGAAAGCGCTCGTAACTTGGCAAAGTCGGTTATTTCTTCAAGCTTGGTAAAAGCCGCATTTTTTGGACGGGATGCAAACTGGGGGAGGATTCTTTGTGCCCTCGGTTATTCTGGCTCCCTTTTTAGTCCAGAAAAAGTAAGCCTTTCCTTTGCAAGCGAGGCAGGTGAATTGCTTGTCTTTGAAAAAGGTAGGCCACTAGACTTTGACGAGGATAAGGCAAAGACAATTTTAAGCGAAAAAAACATTCGTATTCTTGTCGATTTAGAAGATGGAGAAGCAAGCGCAAAGGCCTGGGGCTGTGATTTAAGCTATGATTATGTAAAAATAAATGGTGATTATCGTACCTAAGCAATAAGGAAAGGCTATGAGGAATAAAAATGAGTGAAAAGCACATAAAAGAATCAGAATTGAGCAATAAGGACTGGGCAGAAGTTTTAGTTGAAGCCCTTCCATATTTTAAGCATTGGGTTGGAAAAGTCGTTGTTGTAAAATACGGCGGAAACGCTATGTTAAACGAGGAATTAAAACAAGCAGTTATGCAAGACATTGTTTTATTGAATACCATTGGTATCCAGGTAGTCCTCGTTCACGGCGGCGGTCCTGAAATAAACAATATGCTTGAAAAAATAGGTAAGGAATCAAAGTTTGTGCAGGGTTTGCGCTATACCGATGAAGAAACCATGGAAGTGGTGCAAATGGTATTGACGGGAAAACTTAATAAGGACATTGTCGGCATTCTTTTGCAAGAAGGTGGAAAGGCATGTGGTTTAAGCGGTGTTGATTCAGGCTTATTGCGAGCAAAAAAAATAGATAAAAACGGTGAAGATTTAGGCTTTGTTGGAGAAGTGAGTGAGGTAAATCCTGAAATTCTTAAATCCCTTTTAGACCAAGGCTTTATTCCCGTTGTTTCAACTGTTGCCCTTGGTGAGCAAGGAGACACAGCACTCTACAATATAAATGCAGATACTGCTGCGGCAAAAATTGCGGTTGCCTTGGGAGCAGAAAAATTTGTGCAGTTAACAAATGTGCCAGGAGTACTTCGCGATATTAAAAATCCCAACTCTCTCATAAAGCGTATTGCCCGGGAAGCAATTCCTTCGATGATCGCTACGGGAGTAATATCTGATGGAATGATACCGAAAATTGAATGTTGTTTAGAGGCATTGAAAGGCGGTGTTCCACGGACGCATATTATTGACGGGAGGGTAAAACATTCACTGCTTATAGAAATGTTTTCAGATCGCGGTGTTGGAACAATGTTGATGAATGAGTAGTATAAAACTGAGTCTTTATTATTTGATGGAGGAAGCATGAAAGAACGAGTTGCAAATAATTATGGTAGTTTTCCTGTTGTTTTTACAAAGGGGAAGGGTGCACAACTAAGAGATATTCACGGAAAAGAATACATAGATTTTGTTTCGGGCATTGGCGTTAATTGCTTAGGACATAATCATCCAGCATTGGTTACTGCAATTCAAAAACAAGTAGAAAAACAAATCCATATATCAAATTATTATATTAGCGATGTTGGTGTTTCATACACCGATGCCCTTTTGAAAGCGACAGAGATGGAAGGCGTTTTTTATTGTAATTCCGGGGCTGAGGCAAATGAGGCAGCTATAAAATTAGCTCGAAAATATGGCTTTGGCATACAGGCACAAAAAAAGACCATTGTAACTTTAAAGCAGTCTTTTCATGGACGGACCCTCACAACGCTTTCGGCAACCGGGCAAGAAAAATTTCATCCTGAAAGTTTTGCACCCTATACTCCAGATTTTAAGCACATGAAGGCAAACGATTATGCTGCTCTTGATTTTATCGATGCATCTGTTTGTGCAATTATGATTGAAGCTGTTCAGGGCGAAGGTGGGGTAAACCTCATCGATGCAGACTGGGCACAAGCGCTTGAAAAAAAAGCTCGTGAAGTCGATGCTCTCTTTATTGTCGATGAAGTGCAAACGGGTATGATGCGAACGGGAAGTCTCCTGGCAAGTACCACACTGGGAATAAATCCAGATATTATAACGCTTGCAAAGGGGATTGCTGGCGGCGTACCAATGGGAGCCTGTCTTTTCCGAGGAAGGGCAAGCGATGTCTTTGTTGCAGGAGACCATCAGTCAACCTTTGGGGGAAATCCACTCGCACTTGCTGCTGCAAAAGCGGTGTTAAAAGAAATCAATACTGAGTGTATGCAAAATCATGTTATAAAAATGGGTGAGAAGATTCAAAACACAATTCGCTCTTGGAATCTCGATATTATTCAAGAAGTGCGGGGAAGGGGGCTTATGATTGGAATCGATATTAACTTCGAAGCAGCGCCTTTTCAAAAAGCCTGCCTCGATAATGGGCTCTGTGTTACAACTGCTGGTCTTAAAACACTTCGTTTTTTGCCACCGCTTATTATTAGTGAGGCAGAAATAGAAACCGGTCTTGCTATTTTTCGGGAAGTGCTTACTGCATGATAGAAAAACATACAAAAAAGCTTGAACCATTTTCTCTGCCCGCGTCCCTACTTCTTGGAGCAGCAACTGCAGCAACACAAATCGAGGGCTCATCTATACCGAATTCATGGCTTGATTGGGCAGAGCAGGGGAAGATAAAAGACGGCACATCTCCCTTGATTAGCGCTGACCATTGGAACCGCTACGAAGAAGACATTGCACTTATGGCAAAAATGGGCATGTCCATATATCGGCTCGGTATTGAATGGAGTCGTATTGAACCTGAGGATGGTGTTTTTGACGCAAGCGCCATCGAGCATTATAGAAGGCTCATAAAACTTTTGCAAAAAAATAAAATACAAGTCTTGGTTACCTTGCATCATTTTACCAATCCACTGTGGTTTGAAAAAATGGCTGCCTTTGAAGAAGAAAAATCTATCGACATTTTTTTACGCTTTGTAACGTATGTTGTTGAATCCTTAAAAGACCTTGTTGATGAATGGATTAGTTTTAACGAAATAAATGTCTATGCGGTAAACGGCTATTTTTTTGGTATATGGCCACCAGGTAAAAAAAATTTTAGCTCATTGCAAAAAGTGTATACCCACATGACAATCAGTCATATTAAGTCTTATGAAAAAATTCATAGGATCTATGGCGAAAAACCAGTGCGCGTGGGACTCGCTCATCATTACCGCATTTTCGATGCCTATCACTGGTGGAATCCCTTCCATCACTTGAGTGCTTTTTTGTACGACGCTCTTTTTCAAAAGGGTTTAACAAAAAGCTGTGCGACGGGGAGGCGAACCTTTCCCATGCAAAAAAAGGCATTTAAAAAGCATGGTATAAAAAAAGGCAACTACCACGATTTTTTGGGTATTAATTATTATACGCGAGATGCGGTGCGCTTTTTTAAACAAGATATCTTTCCTAGAAAAGACTATAACGACCTCGGCTGGGAGATATATCCCAAGGGCTTAGGAATTATTTGCAAAGGGCTTTATAAAAAATACAAAAAACCTCTGTATATAACAGAAAACGGTACCTGCGATGCCAAAGACCAGTTCCGTAGCCTCTATATCTATGAGCATTTAAAGGTCGTTTCAGACCTAGGTTTACCAATAGAGCGCTATTATCACTGGTCATTCATGGACAATTTTGAATGGCTCGAAGGCGAAAGCGGTAAGTTTGGGCTTGTAGAAATTGATTATAAGAGCCAAAAAAGAACCTTGAGAAAAAGTGCTCAGTTTTATGCGAGCATTATAAAAGAGCGAGGCGTATCAAAGGAGAGCCTTTCTACCTTCTTCCCAGAGCGCTAATGCTTCTGAGCTAAGCTTTGTTATTTTTTCCCAGTTTTCGCTTTCTATATCTTCTGGAGCGACCATCCAGCTACCTCCAATGGCAAAAACCGATTTTTCCGCTGCATAGGCTTTTAAGTTTGCTCGATTGATGCCACCTGTTGGCATAAAAGAAACCTGCGGAAAGGGGCCGCGAAGTGCTTGAAGCATCTTCAAACCGCCGAGGGCTTCGCTTGGGAAAAACTTTAGAAGATTGAGCCCCTGCTCAAGAGCTCCTTCGATGTCGCTTGCCGAGCTTACTCCCGGGATAATGGGAGTGGACTCTGCCCTGCAATAGGCAATGGTTTTTGCATTCGTTCCGGGGCTTACAAGGAATTGACTTCCAGCATCTATGGCTTTTTTTGCAATCTCTGCATTGATAACGGTACCTGCACCGATGAGAAGAGATTTCCCCTCCTGCGTTTTGAG
>JAAZLA010000055.1 GCA_012799545.1 Treponema sp. | reverse complement strand
CTAAAAGCACATAAACTAAAACTAAAAGATATTCAAAACACAATTGAGAAAATAAACCCAATGGATGGAGCAAAAAATTTTTTAGATAATTTGCGCGAGTTATCTCAAGTGGTAATCCTCTCCGACACCTTCACTGAATTTGCTCTACCCCTTATGAAAAAACTCGGCATGCCAACCATTTTTTGCAATTCTCTTACTGTTTCAGAAGATGGTTTTATTTCAGGCTATACACTACGACAAGATAATGGAAAATATCATGCAGTTAAAGGCTTTCAAAGCATGGGATACAAAATTATCGCATCGGGCGACTCTTATAACGACATAGAAATGATTAAACAAGCAGAAAAAGGCTTTTTGTTTCGTTCTCCTGCGCATATTCAAGAAGAATACAAAGAATTTCAAAGCTTTGTAGAATACGACGAACTATATCAAGCGATAAAAAGAGAAATTCAAGAGAAATAGCAGATAGATTTCATTATATTTTAAATCCTCTGTCCCTCAAGAGTGAATTTGAAGTACAAGCTACACGTATAAGAATCCTCTGTCCCCAAAGTTAGTTTTAATTTACAGATAAATTCAAATAAGATTCCTTTTTTTGAAATCCTCTGTCCCCCGTCTTAGCTTTTTGGGCGTCGATCATCAACACGTTTCGCTTTTCCTTCCGCAAGAGGCATAGAACCTGGTTCTTTTAGTTCAATTTTTGGATGTATCGATATGAGTGCTGAGATTTCTGTTTGGAGGCTATCTCTCAATGCATTTAACACCCGCGCATCGTCTGCAAAAAGCTCGGGCGTTACCTCGGTTTGTACGGTAAGTTTATCGAGTAAGCCTGCTTTTTCAACAAGAATGAGATAATTCGCACCAATACCGCTTTTTTTAAGAAGGACTTCTTCGATTTGGCTCGGAAAGACATTTACACCATTGATTATAAGCATATCATCGGTGCGGCCAGTAAAACGCGCGAGCCTTCGATGCGTTCTTCCGCAGGGACAGGGCTCGGGAATAACACGAGTGAGATCTCGCGTTCGATAACGAATTAAGGGCATGGAATCCCGATGTAAAATAGTTACAACTAGTTCCCCAATCTCACCGTCGGGAAGAGGCTCTAAGGTATCGGGGTCAATAATTTCAAAAATATATCGATCTTCCCAAATATGAAGCCCGTTTCGAAATATACACTCAAAAGCAACGCCAGGCCCATTTAATTCGCTCATCCCATAGCAATTGTATACCTCGATACCAAGTTTTTCCTGGATTTTTTGACGGAGCTCTTCAGAATGTGGTTCGGCTCCTGTTACCGCTAAGCGCCACTTAAAATCACTCCGTTTATAGTCCGAGTTTTCTATTGCTTGATGCAAATGAAGTAGGTAACTCGGTGTTGCATGCGTCACTGTCGTACCAAAATCTTTCATAAACGCAATTTGCCGAAGCGTATTCCCTGCACTTGTTGGAATTACAGTCATCCCAATACGCTCTGCCCCGTAATGAAATCCCAAGCCACCAGTAAAAAGCCCGTAGGTCATCATATTTTGGACAATATCGCCTTTTTTGCAACCAGCAGCAACCAAAGAACGCGCCATAGTATCGCTTGCCATATCCAAGTCTTTTTTATTGTGATAAATAATAGTCGGCGTCCCTGTCGTACCGCTCGAGGCATGAATTCTAACAAGGTCTTCTTTTGGAACACAAAGCATCCCAAAAGGATATGCCTCACGTAGATCATTTTTAGTCGTAAAAGGAAGCCGACGGATATCTGAGAGAGTTTTAAAATCCTCTGTCCCCAAAATTTTGTATTCCTTAAATCGTTTACTGTAAAAACTGGTATTCAGAGCGTGCTCTACCTGCTTTTTTAGCCCAATTAACTGAAGCTCTTCTATTTCTTTGCGATCTAAGGTTTCTACCGGTTTATCCCAAAAAGGAATTTCTATTGACATTAGGCTAAAACCTCTGTCCCCATTGCAAGAGCTGTGCAATTAATATCAACGAGCCGAGGATCTTTGCTCCCAAAACGATTGCAAACAGCTGTTTCTACTGTCTTTTTTTGTATGGGTATGTGATTTAAAGCGGCACCAACCAAGACCATGTTCTCTGAACGTAGATTTCCAGCCACAGATGCTATTGATTTAGAGTCCACCAAAACAGAATGTGGTATTTTCTTTATTTTTTTATGTAATTCGCTAATATCTGGATAATTAGTAATGTTTTCAAAGGGGACAGAGCTTGTAATCAAGACTCCTTGGGGACAGAGGAATTCTAAATAGCGCAAACTTTCCAAAGGTTCCATAGACAAAATCATGTCGGCCCCGCCTTTTGGTATTAAATCGCTATATATCTCGCTGTCAGAAATGCGTAAATGTGCTTGCACGCCTCCGCCACGTTGACTCATGCCGTGGACTTCTGATTGACGAACTTGTAAGCCCTCAGCCATTGCGGCTTGGGCGATAATAGCTGCGATGGATAAGACGCCTTGTCCACCAACTCCAGCCAGTAATATATCGTATTTCATATTATCTCCTCTATACGGTAAATAAATTGTTATTTCTTTGCTTTATTTTTAATTCGAAGCGATTCAACACATTCTCTTACCAATAGTATGACAGATACTCCTCGATATTCTGCTTCTTCAAGCAAAATCTTCGTGTTTTCTTCGATTTTATTTGGAAAAGTAGAAAGAACCCGTACATGTTCAGGTTCAACACCTAAACCAACAACTAAAGACTCGAGTTTATTTGAGGGAACAATCGTTTCTTGGCAACCCGTCATCGCTACAATGGAATTATCCAAAATAATTGCTGTCATCGGGGTTTTTGTAGATACTGCATCGACAAGATTTTGTATGCCAGAATGCAAGAACGTGGAATCTCCTATTACACCAAAGGCATATTTTACACCGACTTGCGCAGCACCTCGCGCCATGCCAAGAGAGGCACCCATGCAGACAATTGATTCAATTGCGTTGTAGGGGGACAGAGCACCAAGGGCATAACAACCAATGTCGGACATAATCACTACATTATCATCCCCAGCCTTTTCTTTTAAAACAGAAACAGCCTTGTTTAAGGAGCTATATGAATCAGCGTGCGGACATCCCCTACATAATTGTGGGGGGCGACCAGGAAGATCTGTAGTTAATTTGGCAATATCGGGATTGCTTGTTATAGATTTTCTCTCTTCGAGGGACAGAGCTTTTCTTACAAAGTCTGGATTGAGTTCTCCTGTCCGCGGAAGATGCCCTGAAAGCTTCCCTAAAACTGTAATTTTTTGTGGTAATAAGCCTTTTAACTGTTTTTCTATAACAGGCATTCCTTCTTCTATAATAAGGAGCGTTTGAGCGTTTTGAGTAAGTTCTTGTATTTTTCCTAAAGGCAGTGGAAGAGTCGCGATATGAAGATGGCTAGGTAGTTCCTGAGATGGGGACAGAGCTTTTAAATATTCAGCATAATCTTTTATGTTTTCTAAGTAATAGTTTTTACCTAAGCCGCTGGTAATAATTGCAAAATCGGACTTATTTTTGCTCATCTGCAAGGTATTCCATTTATTAGAATTGGACCACTTTTGAAAGAGTTCTTGCTTTTCTATCATTTTTTCATAGTTTTTTCGAGCTAAAGCAGGTAAAAGCATCCATTCTAATTTATTAGCCTTCAACAAATTAGCTTGTTTTACATGAAGCGGCGCATCGAAAGGCCTGACCACAGCGCGGCTGTGTGCAAGACGGGTAACAACACGCATCATTACAGGCACCTTGTTTTTTTCAGAAATTTCAAAGGCTTCAAACATCATCTCGTAAGCTTCTTGTTGAGTTGCCGGTTCAAAACAAGGTATCATCGCAAAATCAGCAAAAAAGCGGGAATCCTGCTCTCCTTGGCTTGAATGCATACTAGGATCATCGGCAACGATCAAAACAAGACCGCCGTTAATACCTACCAGCGAAGAATTCATAAATGGATCAGCGGCAACATTGAGACCAACATGCTTCATTGTCACAATGCTTCTTTTTCCAGCAAAAGAAGCACCTAAAGCCGACTCATACGCAGTTTTTTCGTTAGAACACCACTGCGCTATGGGGACAGAGCTTTCTAATTGATCAGATTTACTCACGTTTTCTTTGTTTTTTATTAAAAATTCTAATATTTCTGTTGATGGGGTTCCTGGATAACCGAATCCAGCGCTTAAACCTGCATGAATCGCCCCCAGAGCTATAGCTTCATCACCTAATAAAACAATATCCTTCATTTTTACCTCTTTAATTATAAAGTTTAGTATAACAAGACTTAACTGAGGTGTAAAGAGATATAATATAGAAATGAGTCGGGGTAGATTTTAGCTCTAGAAAGTTTTCCCTGGTGCGCGTTTTAGAAAAGCAAGGCTAAGGCTTCAGGGTTTTCGAGAATACTATATTTTTTTACCAGCCGATGATATTTTCCGGAAAACTTCCATACTTTTTCGCCACTAGCCAAACCTGCTTTAATAGGGTTATTGTCGATATAATCTGAAATCTTAATGTACTCTTGCAAGGAAGAAATAATTTTCGAAAAAAATCGCTCTCCCCATAAATGTCCAGAGCGACCTAGTTTTTTATTGCATATAACAGCAAAAACACTTAAAACCCATTGCATAATGCGAGACAAGTTTTGATTTTTTCCTGGCTTGATAATCATATGGATATGATTTTCCATTACAACAAAATTTGTTAGCTGAAAAATATATTTTTTCTTTGCTCGCTTAACGACCGCTAAAAACAAGGCTTTTAATTCGTTTGATTTTAACAACATTTCTTTGTTATTGATACGAGCTCCAACATGATACATGGCGTTTTCTTTTAATATTCTTCTTTTTCTCATACCTTATTATTGGTTTTTGTGAAGACTTTTTTGTGTTTAAATTTTAATTTAAAAAAAATTCCTCTGTCCCCTTTTTTTTTCTTTTTTTTTTCGTTATACTAATTCCACCACTATGAATAGAGAAAAAAATTTAGATACACTATTGAGCTCAATAAAAATACTCGAGATTTCTTCCCCTACGCTAAATCCTTTAATACAAAACCTGGTTTTTGATTCTAGGAACGTAACTAAAGGAAGTTTATTTTTTGCACTACCAGGAAATACTGTCCATGGGAATACATTTATACAAGAAGCTATTAAAAAAGGAGCAGTCGCTATAATTTATCAAGATGAAATCCCTTCTTCCTTAATCCAAACCCATGCTGCAAATATTGTGATGGTAAAAGTGCAAGATTCACGTTACGCCATGAGTCCTATCGCTGATTCTTTTTACGATAGCCCGTCATCGAAGCTTAAAGTTATCGGCGTAACTGGAACAGAAGGAAAAAGTACGACAACATATCTCATTTGGCAACTAATACAATTACTAGGAGCTAAAGCTGGTTTTATATCGACAGTACAAACCTCTTTTGGGGACAGAGCTTTTGATAATACCGAGCACCTTACAACTCCAGAAGCACCTGTTATCCATTATTCTCTTGCAAAAATGCTTGAAAATAACTGTGAATATGCAATTATCGAATCTTCTTCTCATGGTTTGTCCAAAAAAACAAACCGTTGTGGGGATATTCACTATGATGTTGGCATTGTGACTAATGTAACCCATGAACACTTAGAATTTCATGGCACTAGAGAGCAATATGCCTTTGATAAAGCAAACTTATTTCGCTCTTTAGATCTTTTCTCGCATGAAAAAACAGTCTTAGGTCTTAAATCCTCTGTCCCCACATTTGGGGTAATTAATGCTGATGATTCTGTTGCCTTCTCTTTTTTAGAAGACACAAAACAAGCTTGTTTTTTCTTTTCTGAAAAATCCTCTGTCCCTCTAAAAGAACAAAATATTGATTCAAAAGCTTTTTTTTACGCTTCTAACATTATTTCTTCTGAAAAACAACTTAGCTTCACTCTTACGAATGAAAATTTAACCAAACAATCAGTAGAGGTAGAGACAAACTTAATCGGTACCTTCAATGTGCACAACATCCTTGCTTCTATTATTACGGTATCGAAAATAATGGGGAAATCCATAGAAGAAGTAGCAAAAACATGCCAAAAATTGATTCCTGTTAAAGGGCGCATGAGTTCTGTTGATAAGGGACAAAATTTTGAAGTTATTATAGATTATGCACATACGCCGTCTTCGTTTAACACAATTTTTCCTCCCATTAGGGACAGAGCACAGGGAAAAATAATTTCAGTGTTTGGTTCTGGTGGAAATAGAGATACGAAAAAAAGGCCAGAACAGGGAGCTATCGCAGCACGATACAGCGATATTGTAATTTTAACAGATGAGGACCCTAGAACGGAAAACTCCATGGATATTTTAACCATGATAGCTGAAGGCTGCAAAAATCCTTATAACTTTTCGGTCTCAAGAGGGACAGAGGTTTATTGCAAAGCGGATTCTACAAGCCTATTTTTAATTCCCGACAGAAAAAAAGCAATTCGAAAAGCTTTTTCTCTTGCAAGTAAAAACGATATCGTATTATTGCTTGGAAAAGCGCATGAAAACTCAATAATTTATGCTGATCATATCATGCCTTATGACGAAATCGAAGAAGCAATCTCTGCCTTAGCTGAAATGGGCTATAAAAAAGGATAATATAATGAAAATTGTTATTTTATATGGTGGAAAAAGTAGCGAACACGAAATCTCTCTTTTGTCAGCATCTTCGGTTGTACGAAATATCGATCTCAAGAAACACGAAGTGTCCTTAATCGCTATTACAAAAAAAGGACAATGGTTTTTACAAGACAATTCTGAAATTACTCGAATACAAAACGATAAAAACGCTGTTTTACGTATTTCAGAAAACAAAGAGGCTGTTTTTATTGCACCAGGTCTTGGCGGGGACAGAGGATTTAAAACAGCATCTCAAACAATTCCCTGCGATGTTGTTTTTCCTGTTTTACACGGAGCCTTTGG
>JAAZLA010000054.1 GCA_012799545.1 Treponema sp. | reverse complement strand
GATGCAATTCAACTTTTACAAGCTCTATTTGACGCAGCAGTTTTTTATCAGTACAATCCCGTGCCCATGGAAGCCTATGAGAATTTTAACGCGCTTTTATTTTTACAAGCGCACTTACATCAACTCAGGCATTTTAATAGCCCAGAAAATAGGTCAAAGGCTCTCGAAGAAATGGAAACTATTTCTCGAAATAACCAAGATACCCTTACTATTCAAAGTTTAAAAGCCTTGTTTCTCAAAAATAAAACATTATTAGAGCTGAGCCCAAGTGAAATACAGGGATACGAAAATGATATTATTGAAAGTGGTATAATTATATCAAAAGAATTATTTTCTTCACTCGACGAGAAGGGCAGGAAAAGCTACATATTAAACACCTTTAAGGACCTTACCAAAAATGATGCACAAAGGATGCAGATAGAAGAGGTAAATCATAGGACCTTTTTATTTTTGGATGAAGCCTACGATGAGCTCTATACAAAAAAAAGTAAAAAAATATTTGATATAGCAAAACGCATTGAAACTAAGCTTGAAAATAAAACATCTCTCGTAATCCTTTTTCCCCAGAAAAAAAGCTTTACTACACAATTTCACTGCCTTATCTTTCATAGCGACAGCCTTAGTTTTATCGAAAACATAACAAGCCCTTTTTCCTTTCAAGAAGCAAAAGCATTTCCCTATGAAAAAATTAGCCTTTCGTCAAAAGCATTTTTACTCGGATCAAAGGCTTTTGAAAATGATATTTTATTGGCACTTTTAGAAACCATTCACAATGCCTATTATTTTGACCAGATATATCATATTGAACTAGATAAAAATATCCGCACACAACTTCTCAAAGAAGTAAGGGATGTGATGGATAGGCCGCAGTATTAAAAAAAATTACTACCTTTTCATATTATCCGGCTGTCGTTTTTTGAAAAAGATGGTATCATAAGAAAGGAAAAACTATGTCAAAACTCATTCTTTGCTGCGGAAAAATAGCTTCAGGAAAAACACATTTTTGCTCACAAATAAAAAATAAAAAAAACTATTTTGTATTCAATACTGACGAATGGATGATACACTTTTATGGAGAGAGCCCCGATTGCTCTGTCTTTCATGAACGATTAGAAAAATGTACCGATCTCATGTATACAATAGCATCTGATTTACTTAACAAAGATATAAATGTAGTACTTGATTTTGGTTTTTGGACAGCAAAAGAGAGAAAAAAATGCCTCGATTATTTTGAGAAAATGAACCCAAATTCAAAACGCATTATTCTGTATTTTCCTATAGATGATATAAAACAAAGAAGCTACCTCGATAAAAGACAAAAAAAAATGCCCGAAGCCAGTTTTTATTTTAGTGATGAAAAGCTTTTATTTTTTAATGAAAAATTTGAAACACCTACTGAGAAAGAAGTTATATTGATTGAAGACTTCACTAAAACTTCTATATAAAAACATAAACACTATTTTTTACTCACAAATATCAGAATTACACACCTTTTGTATGCATACTCCCCTTGTTTTCTAATAAAAGTCGGATGAAAATAATAACTAGAAAGAAAAAAGTCAATCTCGAAAGCTGAAGCTTTCTCTTTGACTTTTTTAGGAGGTTTGTTAACCACCTCAACTAAAATAGCGTCGAGGTGGTCAACGTAAGTTTGCGTTGCAAACTTAATATATTAGGAGGTACTATGAAAAAAATGATGTTTGTACTAATGCTATGCGTTATTGCAAGTCCCTTAGTATTGTTTGCCGCTGGCACAAAAGATGCCAAAGCAACAGGTCCTATTGAATTAACAATATGGACACACGAAGATGTGAATCGAAAAGCGATTGAAGAAAAATACATCAAAGAATTCGAAGCACAAAACCCCAATATCAAAGTAAAATATGTTGTCTACCCCTCAACAGAAATCCACAAAGTTATTCAAGCTGGATTCGCTGCAAAAAATGGGCCAGACATTTTTAACCTTGAAATTCAAAAAGCCTATCCATTCCTAGCAGAGGGTTTTGTTGCACCTGTAGACCTTGCATCAGCTGGCTACAAAAGCCACAACGAAATACTCAATTCTTATATGGCAGGTATGTTAGATCCTGTTACCGTAGATGGAAAAGTCTATGGTCTTCCTTTGGAATTGACAAACTGGGCAATTTATCTAAACAAGAAAATCTTCCGTGATGCTGGTTTAGATGCGAACAAAGACTATCCAAAAACCTGGGAAGAAGTAATGACTGTTTCAGAAAAAATTGTCAAACGAGACGGAAGTATAATTACTCGCCGTGGTTTTGACTTCAGATACGGTGACTATTTAATTAGCTGGCTTCCAATGGTTGAACAACTCGGTGGAAAACTTATTTCTGACGATGGCAAAACTGCAATCGTAAACAAAGATGCATGGGTAAAAGTACTGCAATACATGGCAGACTTTGGACCTAACGGTAAAAACCTTGGCTCCCCAACCTATACTGCAGCACGAAAAATTTTTGATAACGATAATAATGAAATTGCTATGCACCTCTCTGGTTTATATCAACAACAAAGAATGGCAAGCGCTAATCCCGACTTTTTCAATTCTGATGATTGGATGATTATACCTTACCCAACCTTCGCTGGTGGAAAACAAGTTCCTAACACTTACTACGGGCACTATTACATGGTAAACAGCCAAGTATCTAAAGAACGACAACAAGCTGCTTGGAAACTCGTATCCTTTATGCTCAGCCATGGAGAAGAATACTTAGAAAAAGTTGCTCTTGTACAACCTACAAACACACTTTTCAACTCTGCAACGTTCAAAAACATGCCTTTCTCACAGGTATTCAAAGATGAATTAGAAATTGCACCAGTAGTTTATTATGGAGAAGCTTCACAACAAATAAATGACCTTATTAAAGAAGCTATCGAATCTGTTATGCTTAACAAAGTAGCTCCAGCAAGAGCGGTTGATACCTTACAAACAAAGGTACAAGAAGTACTTGATAACTAAGTATATGAGAGTCAGCGTAGAATCTACGCTGACTTTTTAAGTCTAATCGTTTTGGAGATATTATGAAATTAAAAGCTAAACCTAGCTATGAACAGAAAAAAGCACGATGGGGATGGATTTTTGTCAGCCCTGGAATTGTATTTTTTTCTATTTTTTCCTTTTTCCCTATTTTAAATGCTTTTTGGACAAGTTTGCTCAACAAAAAACTTGTTTCACTTAAAAAAGCAAATTTTGTTGGGCTCACAAATTATATAAAGATTTTAACAAATTATGATTTTTGGAACTCTATGAAGGCAACTCTCGTTTTTACAATCGGTTGTTTTATCCCTCTTGTAATCATTGGTCTTGTTTTAGCTATTTTTATACATTCTAGAAAAAGATTTAATCGAAGCTTGCAGCTTGTCTACTACTCACCAGCTGTTTTGTCATCAGTAGTTGCAGCACTTATTTGGTTTTTAATGCTACAGCCAACTGGCTTGTTAAATCAAACACTAAACACTCTTTTTTCAACAAGTGGTGTTGATTATAAATGGCTTGCAAGTGGTCCAATGGTGCGTCTTTCGACTATTATAGTATATTTTTGGAAATATATTGGCTATTTTGCCATTCTCTATATTACTGGCATAGGAAAAATTCCAACTGCTGTTTATGAAGCTGCTACAATTGATGGGGCAAATGGTTGGAATCAATTTAAACTCATTACCATACCACTCTTAAAACCAACCACTTTGATGGTTTCGATTATGGCTATGATTCAATGTTTAAAAACCTTTAGCACGCAGTATTTATTTACACAAAGCGGTGCCCCGAGTGCCCCTATCAATGTCATTACCCTGAACATTTATAATACAGCGATGCGAGACAATAACCTCAGCCGCGCAAGTGTTATGAGTGTTATTTTATTCTTAATCATGCTTTTACTTACAATAGTACAATTCAAAACAAGTAAAAGTGATGATGTTTCGTTTTAATTATAAGGAGAACTTCTATGAATTCTTTAGCCATGCCGGCAACAGTTAATAAGAATCAAATGAAAACGCTCGCAACAACTTTTAACACTCTGATTTGGTTGTTTTTATTAACCTTTGCCATATTAATCTTACTACCGCTTGTTTTTATGTTTACCGCAAGTATTATGGATGCAAAAGAAATTATCACCATGCCTTATCGGTGGATTCCTTCAAAAATAAAATGGGCAAACTATGCTCGAGCAATTGCAGGTAATGATGGAAGTTATCAATTTGTTAGAAACATTGCAAACAGCTTAATTGTTTCTATTTCTATTATGGTATCAACTATTTTTTTATCTTCCATGGTTGGATATGGCCTCGCAAAATTTAATTTTAAAGGGCGAAACATTGTTTTCCTTGCAATTATGGCTACAATGATGATACCTTTTGAAACTATTATGATTCCCTTATTTATGGTAGCGCTAAAACTTGGCATACAAGATTCCTATCGTGGACTTATTATTCCTTTTATGCTTAATGCCTTTGCAGTTTTTCAAATGCGCCAATATTTACTTACCTTTCCAGAAGATATTTTAGATGCAGCACGTATAGATGGAATGAATGAGCCGTCTATCTACGCCAAGATTATTTTACCAAATGCAACTCCCGTAATTGCAACAGTTGCGGTTTTGACATTTCGACAACAATGGGATACACTATTGTGGCCACTACTTGTAACGCAAAGAGAAGAGATGAAAACAATACCTGCCTATATTGTCAAGTTTGCAGCTGAAAAATATGCAGATGAAGGTGCAATGATGGCAGTTGCCGTTATTGCTTCTATACCTGTTATAGCTCTTTTCTTAAG
>JAAZLA010000053.1 GCA_012799545.1 Treponema sp. | reverse complement strand
TTTGCTTCTAAAAATATATTTACTGCACAACTTATCCACAATGTGTTTAGAATTCTTACACAAGATATCCACAAGATATCCGAGAATATCGCTGAGTATAAGGCCTATTCAAATATTTTAGGAAAAGAGGTCCTTGTTTTACAGGGAGATAAAAGTTTTTTGGCAAAAGCTGTGGATATAAACGAAGAAGGGCATTTAATTATAGAAGACGCATTGGGAAAAAAACAAGAAATTTTGAGCGGAGAAGTAAGTATTCGCCTTCCTACTCAATAATTTCATCGCGAATTGAGTACATGCATCCGCAATAGTCTTGACGATATAGACCAAATTCCTTGCTCAATTCCAGTGAACGTAAAAAGCCCTTGTTTTTTTTAAAATCTGCATATAAAAATCGTGGTTTATTTTCTGTTTTTTTAGCTATTGCGCCGTCTTCAAGTTGCTCAGATTCCAATAGCTCTTCTTCCAAAGCCCTACCTATCGCATTTATTTTTTCTGCATCCTTATGCGGACTTATCGAAAGCGTTGTCGTTATATAATCAAATCCATGCTCTCTTGCATAGATAAAAGCTTTTTTTATACGGAAGGCATAGCAACGCCTACAACGCTCACCTTTTTCCCCTTCTTTTTGTAAATGAGGCTCCGTTTTCACTCCCGTTGCCTCGTAAAAGTCAGAAACTTGGTATGTTTTTTCTGTAATAACTTGAATGCGATTATTGTATTTTTCAATAAAAGCAAGCAATTCATCTTTTCGCCGCTCGTATTCCGCCTGTGGATAAATATTGGGATTATAAAAATAAAGGGAAATAGTAAAGGTTTTTTCAAGATACTCTAAAACATACGAAGAACAAGGACCACAACAAGCATGTATCAAAAGGCTCGGTTTTTTAGCCTCAGTAAAACAGGAGTTTTTTTCTATTTTTTGTATTTCTTCTTTTAACCATAGATGAGCTGGCTTTTTTGTCATCATACAAGTTCCAAGCGAAATACTTTTGATTTTCGGTTTTTATCGATTTTCTCTTGCTTTGCAAAAGGAATACTTTCCAGAATATCTGGCTTAAAGCCTTGCTTTTCAAACCAATCTGCCGTTTGTGTTGTCAAAACAAAAAGCGAAGCAATTCCCAAGCCCCGCGCCTTCTTTTTTAAAAACTCTATAAGCTTTATGCCAATCCCCGCCTTATTGTATCGCTCGTCAACAACAACTGCGGCTATTTCTCCCTGCTCCTCGCCGTAAACATGGAGGGCAGCACAGGCACGGATTGCACCGTCTATTTCGTATACGACAAAATCCCCATGCAATTCTTTTAATTGCGCTTCTGAACGCTCTAAGAGAATGCCTTTTTTTACAAAGGGGCGCATTAAAGAAAGCACATCGGCTACATCTTCGAGGTCCATCGGGCGGATTGCACCGTAATTATCGTAATAAATCATAAGCCCGGAGCCAAGCTCCGAAAAAAGCTCATTTAAAATAACTCCGTCAATTCTTTGGTCGATTAAATGCACTCTTTCAAGACCCATTTTACATGCTTCTAATGCCAGGTTCAAAAGTCGAGCTGCATGAATCGGAATTGCCCTGTTTTCTTTTAAGATAGTTTCTAAATCCTGCACAGAAAGAGCATTTATTGACTCATTTTCGTGAGCTTTTTTTTCCAAAAAGATTTCTTCCAGTTCATAGTCATTTAAGAAAAAAAGTTTTTCACTTTTTAGCTGTATTGCTATTTCTTTTGCTAAATCAATACTCGATATATTGTAGGGTCGTCCGCTTGAGCTCCAACCGAGGCAAGGAAAAATAGGAATAAAATTGTTTTCCAAAACAGAATGTATAGAAGGAAGATCTATTTGGTCTATTTCACCGCAAGATTCGTAGTCAAACCCGTCAATAATGCCTTTACCTCGAGCTTTTACCCAATTTCCTATCACCGCAGAAATTTTTTCTGCTGCCAAAGCTGTCATTATGGAATTTGCAACATCAAAAGAAGCCATTTTTATATGAGGCATTGCGTTTTCACCAGAAACACGAAGCCCGTCTTTTTCTTGCCACAAAATTCCTGCACTTTCTAGCAAACCATTTATCCGATTTTTTGCACCTGCAACTAAAACAATACGAATGCCAGCATTGTGTATGAGCGCAATATCGCTTATGTGGTTGAGAAAAACCGAACTTTCCAAAATACTATCCGGTAAATGAATAACAAAGGTCGTATTTTTAAATCGTTTGAGATAGCGAATAACTGAGCGTATATTTTGAGCGTTTTCTAGAATTTTTGGTGTTTCCATACAAATAGTAAACAATAAATTTATAAAATATGCTATAGGAAAAAAAAGTACAAAGATTAGGCTGCTATAGGACTTGTCGGCGTTGGCGTATCATCTGGGTTATTGTCAACCGAAGATTCCAATTCGATATATTTCAAAAG
>JAAZLA010000052.1 GCA_012799545.1 Treponema sp. | reverse complement strand
TTTCATGCGATACAGTAAAAAGCACCCTATCTTCAGCATTTAAATCAATATCTGAAAAAGAAACTTGTGAACTAAGGCTAAAAAGCATAAAGCAAGAGCAAAATATATAAAAAACTCGTTTTATCATACTATTTTTTCCCATACACATATACTAACATAGATTTAAGCTTTTGTTCTATGTATTTTTAGGTAATTTTAATAAAACAGCTTCGTCCAATTTATTTTAAAACAGATAATGGGTTAATGAGCTGTCCATTTTTATACACGGAAAAGTGTAAATGCGGACCTGTCGAATAGCCCGTGCTTCCCAGTTTCCCCAAAACACTTCCTTGGTTCACATTTTGCCCCTGCTTTACCAAAATCGTAGTCATATGTGCATAAAGCGTTTGATAGCCACCAGAATGGCTCACAATAACATAGTTTCCATAGACTTGATTATAACCCGCTGCGGCAACCTTGCCTGCCATCGATGCTTTTATACTCGTGCCAAGGGGTGCAACCATATCTATACCTGTGTGAAAACTGCGCACTCCGGTAAATGGGTCAGGTCTATAACCGTAGGGAGAAGACATTCTCCATGAAACACCGAGGGGGTCTTTAAATAATTCACCTAAGGCTTCACTCAAGGCAGTCGCATCCATCGTTGCACCGGGAATAAAAAGAACATCGCCTTTTTTTACAAGCTCTGTCGTAAGGTCATTCACATCGAGCAAAGTTACGAGACTTGTTTTATATTTGTCAGCAATGCCAGATAAAGACTCGCCAGATTTTACGATATGCGTTAAACCATCGACAGAAGGAATACGTATTTTTTGACCAGATCGAAGAGAGCGTACGTTTTTTATATCATTGATAGCAATGAGTGTAGAAATATTTGAAAGATTAAAACGCTTTGCAATGCCCGAAATAGTATCGCCGGCTTTTACAGTATATGTTTGATATCTAACTGGTTTTGTAAATATCGATTGCGAAATATTTTTTGTACCAAGATAGCCTTCGCTGTCAAAAGATTCTTTTTTGGGTAGAGCAAAATCTGCCATGGCAATATCTAAGGAAGCTATTTCACCTGCGGTACTTTTTTCTAAAACAGCATTGCGTATATGTAGCGGTTTTTTTCCCAAAACATTTGTAAAACTGAGGCTAAGGCAAAAAACAATAGCAATACTCAGCAGTAAAAAACGGCTTCGGAATAAGACTTTTGGTATAAATAAGATGATTTTTAGTATTTTTTTTATATCAAGAGAAAAACTTGTCTTTAATTCTATGGCTTTCGTATAAACAGCTGAAGGACGAGTGTTCCTTTGTCTTTTGAAAGAAATTCCTGGTTCTGTTTTATAGGCTGAGGAAGTGGTATTTAAATCTAAATAACTAATAATGTGCATACTCTATGTATCGACATTATGGGGAAGACTTATTAGAATAAAAACATGACAAAACACAGAGTCATCACAATGCTTTTTCTCGGCTTACTCATCGGCTTTATTTTAAAGGTCTTTGTTTTCGATATTGTCAAGATTTCTGGGACGTCGATGCAGCCTGCGATTCAAGAAGGCGATATGGTCATCATATGGAAACTCGCATACGGACTTGTAAAACCCTTTAGCCCCTACTCTTTCACCCGATGGAAGCAACCAAAACAAGGCGATATCATCGCATATCTGCACAATAATAAAATTGTTATAAAAAGATGTCTCGCAACAGAAGGAATGCGTCTTTCTTTTTCTTCTCTTTCAGGATATCATGTTATAATACAAATAAAAGAAACTGATACGGTGATTCCGCTTTCAGAAAAACAATATCAACGCTTGAAAATGACGACAACTGTACCTGCAGGCTTTCTATTTGCAGTGGGCGATAATTATGAGGATTCTATCGATTCAAGAGACTATGGTTTTGTAGCGGCAAACGAGGTAACGGGGAAAGTACTATGCAAATAGAAACAAGATATAAAAAAGGCAGACTCATTTTTTTCTTTCTTTGCCTCATACTTTTTACCGTCTATCTTATTTATTCCTATGCAAAAATTGCATTTTCTCCAAGCACAGAAAGAGCATTTTTCTCTCAAGAATATATACGTGGTAGCATCTATGACAGAAATGGTAAACCCCTCGCGGTGCAAGCAAGTCTCTATCATTTAGCTGCAACGCCTTCTGCCATAAAGGACATAGCAAAAACAGCCAAAGTTTTAGCACCCTATTTGGAAAAAACGGAAGAAGAAATTATCAAGCAAATCAATGAAGCGACAATTGACTTTGTCTATATAGAAAAAAAACTCAGCCAAGAAAAATACGAAGCGCTTTTAAGTCTTATCAGTAGCAATAAACTCTATGGCTTACGTTTTGATAAGGTGCAAGGCAGGATCTACCCAGAAAAATCGCTCGCTTCACAGGTTATCGGTTTTATGGGAAATGATGGGAAGGGTCTTTCAGGAATAGAGTACACTATGCAAAAGATACTTTCACCTGATACAACAAAAAACCCCACAAATCCTATCCATTATGGGAATGATATTTATCTTACTATAGATGCCAACTTACAATACAAACTTGAACAAGTTGCCTTGGAAAATCTGGAAGAACACCAAGCAGAAAGTATTATGATAATTGCCTCGGATGCAAAAAAAGGCGAAATACTTTCCTATGTAAGTTTACCGAGCACAGACTTAAACGAATACCCAAGCGCTGTCGATGCAGAAAAAATAGACAGACCCGCAGCTATCTCTTTTGAACCAGGCTCTGTTTTTAAAATATTTTCCATTGCTTCTTTTTTAGAAACTGGAGCAATAGGTGAAAACGAGCTTTTTTATTGTGATGGAAAATACGAAATACCATCTGCAGGAGGCGAAAAGGCTGTTATAAACTGCCTCGGTCATCACGGCTGGATTAGCGC
>JAAZLA010000051.1 GCA_012799545.1 Treponema sp. | reverse complement strand
TATGTAAAATGGGTTGTCGACGGACTTGTCTACCCACAAATTGCCTCATACTTAAAAATACAAGCCTTGAAAAAGGCAACGGTTGATACGAGTCCTCGTTCACGAGTAGAAACGCTGAGTTCCCGAGAAACCATCTACGCAGCGCTTGATTGGACACGGAATTTGGCAACAGCCTATGCCTCAGTGCAGCTTGGAAGGGATTTAGATTTTTTTACATCAGGAACAGAAGTAAATCACTCTTTTTTTTCACTGAGCTTTGATTCTCATGGCAAAGTGCGGGATAGCGCATATGTAAAAAATTCTGGTTACAGTTCGCATATTTTAAAACCGCTTCTCTACATGTTAGCTTTAACAGAACCCGAGCGAATGTATATCGCCGCGATAAAAGATTTTCGCTCCGACACTGAGGAAGGAAAATTGGACATAGGACGATTTCGAGATGCGCTTGTTTTCCTACCTTATTTCGATGCAAAACGAGAATTTCAATGCCCCGTCTTCTATGCGGGAAAAGAAATAAGCCTCGATGAACTTATAGCAAACAGCGAAAATGACTTTTTTTCTTTAGTGCGAATAAAAACCGAGCTCAGATTTTATCCATTAAAAAAGGAATAGACAGGCTGCCTTCCCTCGTGTACAATATCATATCATGAAAGAAATTAAGGCAATAGCATTTGACATTGACGGGACACTCTACCCCAACTGGCGGCTTAATATACGAGTTCTGCCCTATTTTTTAAAGAATATTCGATTTTTTTTGGCATTTAAAAAAGTCCGAGATATACTGCACCAGACTGCGCCCTTAGGAGATTTTTTTGAATATCAAGCGCAATTACTCTGCGATGTTATGAAATGCGATTGTAAAAGCGCAAAAGAATATATTCATGAGATTGTCTATGACGGCTTGGGTCCCTATTTTACAGAGATAAAGCCTTTTAAAAACGCTATTGAAAGTTTTGCTGTTTTTAAAAAAGCAGGTTTTAAATGTGCTGTTCTTTCTGATTTCCCTCCTGAGCAAAAAGGAGACATATGGGGAGCAAAGCAATACTGCGATGTTATTTTAGGTTCTGAAGAAATAGGTGCGCTAAAACCCTCCATACATACTTTTGGGGTGCTGTCAGAAAAATTGGGACTCGAAGCCCACGAAATTCTTTATGTTGGCAACAATATTAAGGCAGATATCATTGGCGCTCGAAATGCAGGCATGAAAACAGCATATTTATTGCCCTTTTGGCGTCGAATTTTGGGTTTAAAACTTCCACAAGCAGATATTTCATTTAAAAACTATCGCCAATTACAGAAAATTGTGCTAAACTAGTACAAAGATTAGTGTTGTTGGTGGACCAGAATGATATTTAATATTGTTACTATAGCTATTTGTATAACTCTTATACTTGCTTTTAGGCAGTTAGATAAAAAAGATAAATCCATAGAAAAAGTGCGGAAATATTCAGAAAAAATTATTGGCGATTTTGAAGCTTATTTTACGCAAAAAAAAGATAATTTAAAAGAAGCGAGTTTAGAAATTGATACAAAACAATCACATGCACTTGCTTCTGTAAAACGTTTAGATTCTATTATAGAAGAATTCAATAAAAAAATTGCAGCACAGACCTCTCTTGTTAAAACGTTAGAACAACTTGAGCAAAAAACTGCTCATTACGATGCTTTAATAAAAGAATTACTTGAAATGTCAGAGCGTGTTGAAGAAAATCTCATGAAGATAAAGGCTGAGTCTGCCTTTATTGCAAAGACTCAAGATAAAGTACATGCCTTAAAAAAACAACAAGACTATCTCGAAAAACGCATCCCCCAACTTGAAAAAGAATTTGCCGCTGAAAATGAAGCGAGCCTAGACGCGCTTACAAAGGGGCTTTTAGATACCTTTCATAAGGATATAGAAACGATTGAAATTTCAACTCGCGATGCATTGATGCAAAATGAAAAAATTTTAACAGAAATTAACCAATCGTATGAAGATGCTTTTGCTGTGGCAAGTGAACGCGCCGATACAATTGAAGGGAAGGCCTTTGATAAACTACGAAATAAAGCGATAGAAAGAGTTGAAAAAGCAAATACCTTTTTAGAAGAGAAAATAGGCTTCCTAAACATGACAATCAAGACAAAGATTGATGAAACACAAAGCCTCATTCATAGCTTCAATGACAATTGGCGAAATGAGGCAGAAGAAAATCTTAGAACAATGAGTTTAGACCTCAAAAAAATACAAAACGAATATGAGAAAACAGCCGAAGAGATTGAAAAATCTTTAACAGAATCTAAAGAATCTTTTGGTTCTGTTAAAAAATCTTTGGATGAAGGATTTTCTATTTTTCAAAATGAAATAGAAGGTAAATTCCTTTCCTTTACAAATACGTATCAAAGCTTGTTAGATACTTTTAGCGATGATTTCTCTTTTAAAAGCGAAAGCTTGGAAAAAGGAATTGCAGATATAGATGTAATAAAACAGAGTTTAGAAAACTCGCTTAAAGAAATAAGTGCAAAGGTTCTAGGTGACTTTTCTGACTTCACGGATGAGCAAGCAAGTTCTTTGCAAAAACATGAAGAAAACTTTGCAAATCAAATGTCTCTTATTTCTACAACAATTCGAGGGCTTGAAAATGAATTGCAAGAGTTAAAACAAAGAGCCTATGACAATGTGTCGGAAAAATTGAGTGGGTTTGAAGATTCCTTCCTTGAAGATTTAACAAAACAAAGTCAAAGGCTCAACGATTCTCTTGAAAACTGGCAAAATGCCTTTGATGCAAAACTTGAAAACCTTTCCCTTGAGTACAGTGATCAAAGAAAAGTCCTAGAAAACAAATACACCGAGGAATTAAAAGAGAAAATCCAAGCTATTCAAGAGCGCTTTACAAACTATAGCAATACACTTGAAAATAGCTTTGAGGAAAAAAATAAAAAATATCAAGCAGATTTCTTAGGACTTGATGAGAAATTGGTTTTATTTATAGGTGAATACAAAGAAGCTTTTGAAAAAACGCGAATAGAGGCAGATGCCTATGTTAAAAACGAAATCACGCATTTTATTGGCTCGATTGACGAACAAATAAAACGCTACGAAAAAGATGTGGCTCAAAGTCTCGAAAAAATGACTGATGACATAAGCGATTCAAGTCAACAAGCGGCAGCCTTGCTCGATTCGATACGGACCGACTTTTCCGAGTGGAAAGAGAGAATGAACACTCAGTTTGTGGAAGTGAAAACAATTTTTGATGATAAATACGCTTCTTTTAGTGAGGATGCACAAAATGTTTTAGTTGATTTAGAAAGGATGTTAAAAGATGCTGTTTCTACAAGTTCCGAATCAGCCTTGGAACAAATTAGAGAGCTCGAAGAGAAGATAGAGGCAATTTCAAATGAGACTGAATCTGTTATCCAACATTATAATAAGCATTCAAACGATATCGTAGATGATTTTAAAGCGATGTACAAAGAAATGCTTGAAGAAACAGAGCGAAAAATAAAAACACAGAAAGCTGAGGTCGAAGAGCAGTTACGACAAGAGAAAAAAATTATTCAAGATATAAAGCTTACAAATGAAACAAGTCAAGAAAAAATGATTTTGAAGATGCAAAAAGATTCAGATGAGCTTAATACAAGCCTTGACACCATCGATCGAAAGATAAAGCAATTTATAGCGCAAACACAGATTTTTGAAAAGGCTGATGTTCTAAAACTTGATTTAGAAGAAAAAATTTCTGAAATGAAAACCGAAACCGCACAGTTGATGCAGTATGAAAAAATGATACAGGCTCTTGAAAAGCAAGTAGAAAAGCTTAAAAAATCTGAGGAAGAAGTTAATCAAAGGGTATTGAAGTTTAACCAAGAGAAAAAAAGAATCGACGATATGGAAAAGAACTTTAATGAACTTGTAATTCTCTCTGCATCCATCGATCAAAAAGTTGAAGGCTTAAAAACAACAAATGATGATCTTTTGATTATGCAAGGTGATGTACGAAATTATCAAAGTACAATAAAAGAAATTGCAAACAAAATAGAACGATTGGAGAAAAAAGAACCGATATTGGAGCAAACCATAAAAGGCATCGATTCAACGTTTAAGATGCTCGATGACTTGGAAAAAAGATTGCAATCTTGCGAGGCTGAAAGTGCAGATTTACCTGATTTACTCCAAGCTTTGAAAATGGATGTCGATGGGCTTATAAAACTGAATCCTAAAATCAAAGATGTACTGGACCAGGCTGATTCCTTAGATGAAATTCTTTCAACTACTGAAGAGCGTTTTGATGCGATACAGGATTCAAAACATTGGCTTGCAAGTACAGAATCTCGCTTAAATGAAATAAATAAAGAAACGAAATCTTACTTAAAGCTTTTGGGTGAGGTAAAAAAATCTCCTGGCGTACGCGACTCTCGCTCTAGTCAAGGCTTAGTCTTGGAAACACGGGAAAATGTGATAAAGCTTGCACGATTAGGTTGGACTCCTGCAAAAATTGCCGAGCGCTTGAATATTTCTCAAGGTGAGGTTGAGCTCATCTTGGAAACGCAAGGCGAATAAATTTCGATTACACTTTTTTTAGGGTTTGATTTTTAAGTTTCGCTTTTTTCTAGCAAGCAAACAACATGGGCTTCGATCCCTTTTCCGCGTCCTATAGGGCCGAGTTTTTCGTGAGTTTTTGCCTTTACAAAGATTTGTGATATTTCACATCCCAAGATCGACGCGATTGATTGACGTATGCTCTCTCGATGCACGAGGAGTTTTGGTTTTTCTAAAATAAGCACTGCATCGATGTTTACGAGACGCCACGCTTTTTCTTCTACCTTCTTCCATGCTTCTTGCAAAAGATATGCAGAGCTGGCATTTTTCCAGGTATTGTCTTCCGGTGGAAAAAGCTCCCCAATGTCTGCAATTCCAGCAGCACCGAGAAGGGCATCAGTGATGGCGTGTAAGAGTACGTCGCCGTCAGAATGCGCTTTTTCACCCTTGTGAAACGGAATGTGTACACCGCCTATTCGAAGCGGTCTTTTTTTGATAAGTTGGTGAAAGTCCCAACCAAAACCAATTCTAATCATGTTGTACCGAATCCCTTATTTTCCAAATTTCCTGGTATATCGCTTTGATAGGTAATTTTTATATTTTTATTGTTTCCATTTACAACAAAAACAGCTTTGTTCGTGTAATCAGAAAATATTTCTGAGTCGTCTGTATAGTCTTTATTTGATTGCTTTGCTTTTTTGTGTGCTTCGAAAATAGCCTTATAAGAAAAACCTTGAGGTGTTTGCACTGAAACGAGTGTTTCCCTTTCCAAATGTTTTTCAATGTACTGCTTTTCTTTTTCCAGCTTTTTTTGCGTATCAACGCTTGCAATAACGGGAACAGCAGCATCATGAGCGATAGTTTTTGTGATTATATCATGTATAATTTTCTCATCTACAAAGGGGCGGGCTGCATCGTGTATGAGAACTATGTCGGGTTTTGTTGCATACTGTGAAAGTTTTAAAAGACCTTTATATACAGACTCCTGCCTTGTTTTTCCTCCGATGATGAATTCTGGCGAAAGTTTTAAGGCAATGCAGGCGTCGAGTGTTTTTTCATTAAAAAAGGAAGTCATACCCTGATATATTTGTTTTTTAGGCAGCGTTACGACACAACTTTGCAGCCTATGTTCTGTATGGTTTTGAAAATAGCGCAAAAAAGCAAGAGCGCTCGCTGCTAACACAGTTTCGTCTTGTTCGATCGGCATAAATTCTTTTTTGATAGAAGTCTTCATGCGTGTAGAATTTCCTGCTGCTGTTAAAACGAGTGAAATGTTCATATAGAGATAACCTTTTGTTTTTATAAGAAAATGTTTAGTTAGTAATTAATCCTCATCCTCATCATCGTCGTCGTCATCTACATCTTCATCGTCGTTTACGTCAAAAACATCTTCGTCCTCATCATCGTCGTCGTCATCTTTTTGGCTTGCTGATAGTGGCTTTGCTTGTTGCATTCCAAGGGGTTCGAGTTTTGTGTGTATTAAACTTTCAACCTCTTTTGCTGTCTTTTCAAGGGCGAAAGATATTTCATCTTCAAGGAGTTTTTTTGCAGAATCGTAGAGTTTTCGCTCTAAAATAGGTAATTCTTTAATCTTACTTCTATGATAGAGGCAACGAACAATCGTTGCAATATCGTCGACACTACCTTTTTTTAATAAATCAAGGTTCATTTGGTAGCGTAACTTCCAATCGTTCGTTATGGGTTCAAAATCGTCTCCCAAAGAGTCAAGCGTTTCTTGTGCTTTTTTTGCATCTACGATAGAGCGGATACCGAGCTCATCACATCGTTCTACGGGTATCATTACTGTCATGTCAGAAGCTTCGAGATAAATAACATAATAGAGAAGCATTTGTTCTTTAAATGCTTTTTCTTTAATGTCAACAATTTTTCCAACACCTTGACTTGGATAGACAATTTTTTGGTTTAGGGCATAAGCAGTTTTTAGTTTACTCATATTCGCTTATTATATCATAGTTATTAGTTAATTGCTATAAGCAAATTTTTTATCGGGCTTTTTTCTTTAAAGTATAGATGTTTTAAAGGATGTAAATCGAGGGCGTTTTCATACCAGCCTCCGAGTACCGCTTTGTCAACAATGTTTACCGAAACGGGATGGGATAGGGGTATGACAATAAAACTGTCGAGTAGCTCTTGTTCTGCCTCGGCAAGTTTTTCATAGCGTTTTTTAGTATCGTGAATGCCGGTTGCTTCTTGCAAAAGATTTTCATAGACAGGGCTAGACCATCGGCTTTCATTTAAACTTGAGTCTTTTTTGAATAGCTCCAAAAAAGCCATGGGGTCGGCAAAGTCTCCTATCCAGGTATAGGTAAACATATCAGAATTGCTTTGCGGTACCGCATCGTAATAATCATAGCTTGGTATTTTAATTATATCTGTGCGTATGCCTATTTTTTCCCAGCTTTCAGCAAAGAGGGCAACTTGGTTTGCGTGATAGGCTGTGTCGGGGATAGAAATTTCTATACGTTTTTCTTCTTCGCTCAAAGAAAGAGAATCTAAAATAGCCTGTGCTTCTTCAATGTCGCTTTCGTCTACGCCGTAAATCTCTGGATAGTTGTACAGTCGCGATAAGAGTCTTGTAGCCGGAACATAAAATGCTTCGCGCAGCTTTTCCCAGGGAAGGGCAAGAAGCAGGGCTTGACGTGCTTTTTGATTATTCCATACACTCGTATTGTGCATCCTAAAAAAATAATATTCAGTGCCGAACTGTGTGCCAAAAACAAGAGAGTCGTTTTCTATCAGTTTTGAAGCATCGAAATTGTCGGCAAGCCAGTGTACCTTGCCAATATTAAATAAGTATGTGTTTTCTACCTGGTCTTCAGAAAAGAGGAAGCGAATCGAAGGGAGGGCAACATTGTCAGCATCCCAGTAAAAATCATTTTTAGTTAAACGAAGCTCTGCCTTACTTAGCTGGCTGATGACAAAGGGACCGCTTTGTATTGCTTTGTTTTCGTGTACAACTGAAAAGGCATGATGACAGAGAATCTTTGCGAGGTGTTCTGTTGGGTGTACGAGTTTTATAACAAGACTTCCGTCATTTTTTACTTGAATTCCGACCTTACTTGCATCGCCTTTCCCCAGTCGATAGGCTTGTACGCCTTCTATGCAGTCAAGGAGAGAAGCAAAAGGAGCATTTGTGTTTGGATCGATGAGTTTAAGCCAAGAATCATAAAATGACTGGGCGCTTATGGGATCACCGTTAGCAAATCGCGCATTTTTACGTATGCTAAAGGTCCAAGTTTTTTTATCTCGCGAAATTTTATACGACGATGCAAGTGCTGGAATCGGTTCGAGAGAAAGGGGGTCATAGCTAAATAAACCTTCGTAAAGTCCGCTGAGTATTTGTGCTTCACTCGAATAACTAGAAAGCTGTGGGTTGAGGTTTAGATGGCCTGGAGATTGAATTATAAGTAATTCTTCTTGAATTTTGCTTATTTCGTTTTCACCTTTTTGTGCAAAGAGCTGTGTGGAAAAAAAACTGATGAATAATAAAAAAATAAAAGCATGTGATAGATATTTTTGGGCTTTAAAATGCATTTGTTATACCTAGTTTTTTCATTTGTTCTTGTTCTTCAATGAGAGTAACGTACTCGGCCTTTCTCTGATTTGTTTTTATGAGCGTGTTTTTAAGTGCAGCTATTTCCATTTTTATTCCCTTTATTTTGTTTTGTTGTATGGTGCTTATATTTGCTTTATAATAGTCTTCAAGGGCAAGCAAGACATCAAGCATTGTTTGGTTTTCTGCCAATTGTGTTACAATGAATTCAACAATTTTATCATTGCTTAAAAGCTCAATTTTTTTGTAACCCGGTGTTTTTTTCATGGAAAAGGATGTGTAAAAGCGAACTCGTTTATGTAAATTACCTAAAAATTGTTCGATTTCTATGTTTTCTGTTTTTTGTTCTCGCGTTATTGGATTTGTAATCGTGAGCCGATAGTGTATTTTTCGTGGTTTTACATTAAATACTTTTCGAATAAAGCTCGAAAGTCGCTCAAAAAAACTAGAATCTTCGGATTCTAAGAGTTTTTTGTTCTCTTCAAGTTTACTTATAATTTGTGTGAGTTGTGGAACAATGCCTGTTAAAATTCTCACTGAATCCATGAGAATTTCTTTTGTGTCAATTGTTTTTTCTTTTACAACTGTCTCACTTTTTTCTACGCGTAGTTTTTCTAAGATATCTCGTTGTGCTTTTTCTGCATTTGGTCCAAAATTTTCCACAAGAATTTCTTCAATGAGTTCTGTGTAAAAGGGCTGTTTCCCCATAACGGAAGTGTATACCTTTTTTATTTGTGCCATGTAGGCTTGTGCATTTAAGGCTGGATTTGCGTTCACGAAAGAGGGGTGTGAAAAAAGTATTTTTCGGATTTCTATCTTGTACATTTCTTTGTGAAAATCAACAAGGTTTTTTAAAATGCCATTTATAATTGCGGTTGATTTCCCTGCATTGCTTATACTATCGTTTACAAC
>JAAZLA010000253.1 GCA_012799545.1 Treponema sp. | reverse complement strand
TTTCAATTACTTCCCAAAAACCTGTTTTGTTTGAACCAACCCTTTTTATCTTCCAAATAGTTTTTGATATTCATCTTGATTAAGAACAGTATCAAAGCCACCCACTTTTTGACCTGAGTGCGTGTTTAGTCCTGTATATTCTAAACTAGAATCTTCGTAGCGTTTGAATTTATAAATAGCATCGTTCATCAAGCCTGCATTAAAAACACCCAAAGAACAAAGTAAGTTAAAATCGTGCACATCTAAGCCTGTAACTTTTTTAAAAAGATATGGCTCTAATTGTGTGATTACATCTTTTAAACTGTATTCTCTGTAGTCACTTAAGTACATAAAAATAGGAATTCGAGTAGCAAATTTTATCAATTTTTCTTGGATAATTTTTCGTTTCGATTTGTATTCTTTTTCAGCATCAGAAATTTCTTTTTTCTCTTTTGCGTCTAATTTTTCGGTTTTATTTTTAGCTTTTTTTACTTTTTCAGAAGCGATAATTATCTCATTGATTTCATTGTTTAAACTTCTAAAACCTTCAATACTCATAAGAGCATCCATCGCATTTTGGTTTGACATTAAGCGAGAAAGCGTATCATTATCCACATTCACAAGCAAAGCACTTTCCCAGCGATGAGCTAAAAGAGTAGCTGAGGTTCCAGAAGTGGCATATTCCAAAATATCTTTTTCATCTAACTTTTTCATGCTACTACCGTCATAGGCAAGCACTGGTAAAAAATTGATAAACTCTTTGACTTTTGTTTCTGGGTTAGATTCATTGATATCGAGTTTGCAGCTATAATCCGATATTTGCTTTAAGGCTCTATCTAAAGCAAAATCAAAAACATAACACTCGTGCTTCATAATTTCTTGTTTTCCATTGTCAGTATTAATAACCCAAGGGCTTTGTACTCTAAAGGCTGCTTGAAAATAAGTTTCTGGACTTTTTAAGTTTCGCAACATAAAAATACCAGTCCACGGTTTAACGGTAACACCTGTAGTCAATTTGCCACAAGAAAGGGTGATTGTTTTTGTTTGGAGTGGGTCACCCATTGCCATTTCTACAGGCTTTAAAGCTTCAACCCCTATCCCTGCACTAGGGCCAGCGGCCACAATGATTTTATAATCGTGATAAAACACATTGTTTCTTTTTTTGAGCAAATTCGCCATTGCAAAGCAAGAGGCTACATTGGGCAAAAACCAAAGTGTATGAGTTAAAATAGATAAAAGTGTTGTATGCGAATAAGGCATATCTGGTTTTTTTGCACCTAGTTTTAAATCGTCAGTTGTTGTACCCAAATACGAACCGCGAATTAAATCGAGCCATTTTTGCACATGCTCTTCGTACTTAAACTTGGCTTTATCGCCTTTCCCTTCGGCAGAAAAAAATACATTTAAATCAAACTCGTCAAACTCACCTTGATCTGCAATTTGACGAATAGAATCTGGAATTTTATAGGTCATCAAAACCATTCGTGGAAGAGCTGCATATGGGTTATCTTTATTGTTTCCCCACTTCTCTTTTGCCTCTTGTTCGTTTGCATAAGTCCAGTTAAATATTTGATCCTCTATAAATTCTCCAGAGTATATAGCCCTAAAAGGAGTACCAGATAAAAACAAATATCGAGAAGTCGTGATAGGGAGAAAATCTTCATTTATAAGGTTTGCAGCACTTTCTTCTTGATATTTTTCTAAATCAAAATCGTAATTCTCTTCATCTTCTGCTTCAAAAAGCTTTTTAGCATTATCTTTCCATGCTCCAAAGTGGTATTCATCAAAAATCACCAAATCCCAATTGGTAGCATGGACCCATTCATTTTTTGCTTTGATACCACCATTTTCATTGGTACCCAAAAAATCTTGAAAAGAGCCAAAACATATGATTGGTTTATCTAAGTCTGCGTTTTCGTATGATAAAGTTGAGTTACGAGAAATAAACTGCCAACCTTCAAAGTCGGTGTGTGTCAGTAAATCCTCTTCCCATGCACTTTGAACTGCGGGTTTGAAGGTAAGAACTAAGATTTTTTTCAAGTTCATCTTTTTTGCTAATTGATAAGAGGCAAATGTTTTTCCAAAACGCATTTTTGCATTCCACAAAAACTTTGCACTTTTTTGAGGAGTATCGGCTTCTTTTCTAAAATACTCAATTGTTTTATTGACAGCTTCTTCTTGTTCAGGTCGCATGCCAAAAGAATTTGTCCTATTTTCTCTGTTTTCCGTTTTATCTCGAACAGCGATATATACCGATTTTAAATCATTTACCGAACACGCAAACCATTCTCCACCTTTACTATAAATGCCTTTTTTTTCTAAGGCTTTGTGTATATCGTGGTCTGTAAAGCTTGAACCATCGGAATGCATCGCTGAATCTTGCCACAAAATTTTATAAGGGATTTTTCCATCGGGTCTTTTTGTAGGGTATTGCTGTGCCACCCGTTGTTCAACATCCACTGCTGTATAACCAATTTTTAACAAGCCCTTGTATTCAGG
>JAAZLA010000252.1 GCA_012799545.1 Treponema sp. | reverse complement strand
GAATTGCTATTTGTGGTGGAGGACCGCTTGCGGAAAGTGTTTTTAAGGTTTATCAAGCCTTGGGTATCGATTTTGTACAAGGTTATGGTTTAACAGAAACATCGCCCATCGTTGCGCTCAATCCAACCTATAATTTTAAAATCGAAAGTGTTGGACGAAATTTTCATCCCTTTATGGAAATGAAAATTCTCGATCCAGATGAAAAAGGCATAGGAGAAGTGCTTATAAAAGGTCCCATGGTTATGCAGGGCTACTATAAAATGCCTGAAGAAACAAAGGACGTTTTTACCGAAGACGGTTGGTTTAAGACGGGCGACTTGGGGCGACTTGATGATGAACACTATCTCTACCTTGCCGGTCGTGCAAAAAATATGATTGTAACCGAAGGTGGAAAAAATGTGTATCCAGAGGAGATAGAAAATGCCTTCCAATTGGTAACAGACATCGAACAAATAACTGTCAAAGGCTATATTGTCGATAAGGCAACAAAATCCGAAGGGATTGAGGCGCTTATTTATCCTTCTGACGATTTGTTTAAGCGACTAAACATTGTTCGAGGAAGTGATTATTCTATAGACCTTGTACGGGATGAGATTCAAGATGCAGTAAATAAAATCAATAAGGAACTCGTTGTCTACTCACGTATCAGTAAAATAACGATACTCGACGAACCCTTGGAGATGACAACTACCAAAAAAGTAAAACGAAATTTTTAGGCATTAGAAAAAATGAATATCTTGGAAAATGGGCTTAGCTGCCTTGGTTTTGATGAAAAAAAACGAAAGGCAGTTTTGCCCCAACTTGAAGCTTATGTCTCGGAACTTTTGCTTTTTAACAAAGTCTATGATTTGGTGGGAACAAACTCGCGCGATGAGATATACACTCGCCATATTTTAGATTCTCTTGCCCCCTTTACCATAATACAGACCTTGGTAGAAGAGCTTGGCTTTTCAGAAAAGATAAAACCATGTTTTGTAGATATTGGTTCTGGGGCAGGGCTTCCTGGCATACCGCTCGCTATTTGTTTTCCAGAATTTTCTTTTAGCCTGCTTGAAAGAATGTCTCGCCGTTGTGCCTTTTTGGAAAATGTTCTTTCTGTTTTACAGCTAGAGAATGTACAGGTACTCAATACCGAAGCAGAAAAATATACCGGAGAAGGCTTTGATTTTGCGGTTTTTCGCGCCTTTCGCCCCCTTGATATAAAAATGACAGAAACTATTTTGTCATTGCTCAAACCTGAGGGGTTCGCTCTTGCCTACAAGGGAAAAAAAGACAAAATAGAAAGCGAAATGAAGGAAATACATGCACTTGTCGGGGAGGATTGGAAGCTAAAGGAAATTGCTCTTCCCTTTTTAGATTCTCTCGAAAGACATCTTGTGATTTTTAAAGCTGTAAGTAATTAGGCTCAGATTCAATTGAGGTAAGCATTTTTACGAGCATATCCTTTTCTATTAAATCAATAGGGCGTCCCTCAATAAATTTTTTGCTTTCATCTGAAAAAGTTCCTGCCGTTACACAAATACCACGACCTGCTTTTTCATCTCGGATTTTGGCATGGAATTCTCGTATAAAAAGCTCTCCAACAGAACTCGTTGTACGATAAAACCGAAAGAAAACAGTATCTTCCCATTTATCGGTTTCAATATCTGTGGTTAATTCAGCAAAATCAGCAAATACATTGATATTTGTAATTTTTGCCCTCGATTTTTTGAAATACACAAGAACTAGTTTTCTACACAGCGATACAAAGTCGCTGTTACCACCTATGAGATAGGTCCGATAGTTTTGATTTTGATTTAATTCTTCGTAACGAGCGATTAGGGAGGGAACATCTTTATAATTTGGCTTTATTGCATTGGTTTCTTTTAAATACATTAAACTTTTGCCGATATCGTTTTGCTTTAAGTAGGCTTGTGAAAGTTTATAGCGAAATTCTGCTTGAATATCTTTGTCGCTTGACTGATGTTTTAATCCAATTTCAAAATCACGAATTGCCTTATCTGTGTGCCCCTGGTTAAAGTGGATCGTTCCTGCGGTGAGGCAAGAATATATGCCAAAGAGGGGATCTGCGCGTAAATGCATAAAGATCTTTAAGGCTTTGTCGGTATTACCGGTTTCATGGAGCGAATCTGCCATATAATAGAGGAATTCTTTGCTTTCTGGGTTTATATCGAGAGTTTTCTTTAAGTAGGGAAGTGCTTCTTTGAAGCGTTTTGTTTTATAAAAGGCTGTTGCAAGGCTTGCATAGACTTCATTCGCTTCTGTGTTAATAGTTAAAGCCTTTCGTAAAACAGGTATTGCTTTTTCAAAATCATTTGTTTGTATAAGTGCTTCGCCTAGGTTATAATTGATTTCAAAGTTCTCGGGCCTTTCATGTCGCGCTAAGAGCAGGGGTTTTACAGCATCTTC